>JBDHGR010000173.1:0-14035 GCA_039589815.1 Gemmatimonadota bacterium
CTCATCGCCTTCCAGTTGGCATGCCACCAGGTCCGACGGATAGACCACTACGTCCCCGTAGGGCTCTCCATCCCCTGGATCCGATCGCCCCTCGACAGAGAAGCGAGCACCCATGCGTTTCAGGACCGGTAGGAGCCCGGTTCGAGTGGCGTTCAGTCCGACGTCCTGAATCAGGAGGGCATCCGAGCCGCTCCTCAGAAGGCCAAGGAGGACGAAGAAAGCCGCTGAAGAGAAATCCCCAGGGACGTCCATGTCCAGGGCCGGGAGTCGTGACGGCGGATCGGACAGGGTGACTCCCCATCCGTCCTCCCGTGGCACGCCGGTGATGGGGATTCCAAGGCCGGCCATGACCCTCTCCGTGTGATCCCTGGATCGGCCCGGCTCCACCAGATGTACGCCCACGCCCCCGACAAGGCCGGCGAGAAGAAGCGCGCTCTTCAGCTGGGCGCTAGCCACGGGAAGTCGATAGGAAAAGGGTTCCAGAGGCCCTCCCCTTACCCGGATGGGTAGGCGGCCTTCCATCTCCAGAGCGTCAAAACGGGCGCCCATGGCCGCTAGTGGGTCGGTGATCCTGGCCATGGGTCTCTTTCGAAGGGATTCATCACCCGTCACCACAGCCTCGAGGTGCTGCCCAGCGAGGACTCCCAGTAGCAGCCTGGCGCCGGTCCCGCTGTTCTCGAGGTCAAGAGGGCCGGAGGGTGTTCGGAGGCCACGGAGGCCTAAACCCCTGAAGGTCACCTCCGACCCAGGGTGGTCGAAATCGGGTATCGGCGACCCCAACCTTCGAAGCGCCTTTGCGGTCGATGCCGGGTCTCCTCCACAAAGGAGCCCCCGGATCCGGCTTTCCCCCTCAGCCAGGCTGGCAAGGATCAGGGCCCGCTGAGAGATTGATTTGTCGCCAGGGACCTTCAGCTCCATTCCTCCCCCTTGAACCAACCGCGTGTGCGTCGCATCAGCTTCCCTACTTCTCTTCCTCGACCTTCGCTGATCAAACCTCTCACTTCTGCAAGGGCTTTCTCCACCGACTCCAGAGCCCGGAAGAGATCTGATGGTGAATGTTCCAGGAGATCCTCCCACATCTCCGGATCGCTGCCGGAGAGGCGGGTCATGTCCCTGCCCCCGGGGCCGAGATCCTCCCTCCTGATGCCCACTTCACTCATGGCCAGAGCCAGGGCATTGGCGGTGAGTTGAGGAAGGTGGCTGGCGGTTGCCATGAGAGCGTCGTGCCGAGAGGCGTCGATGGTATTCCCTTCGGCCCCCAGGGAGGTCCAGAAGTCCTGGATCTTCATGACGTGCTCCGGGAGTGCATCCTCCGCCACGATCCAGACCCTTGCATCCACGAACAGGCCATCCCTGGATTCTTTGAATCCGGCACCCTCCCCGCCGCACATGGGGTGGCTGCCCACGAAGGATGCCTGCAGGCCCACCTCCCTCGCCCTCTCCATGATGGGTCTCTTCAGGCTCACGACATCGGTGAGGAGGGTCTCCGGCCCGACGAAGCCCCGGTGGGCCTCCAACAAACCCAACGTGGCGTTCAGCGGGGTGCAGTAGACAGCAAGGTCGAGCCCACGGAAGAAATCCCGCGGGTCACTGACGATCTGGTCGATCACTCCGGCACTTAGAGCTTCCCGAAGGTCGACCGGTTCCTTTGAGAGGGCGCTGACACGGGGTCGGTCCGGAAGGGATCGGAGGGAGCGGGCGAGGGAGCCACCCATCAAACCCAACCCGACGATGCCTATCCGGGAAAAGGGAGAAGGCCCAAATCCGCTGCTCACGGGACTACTACGGGGTTCGGTTCGAACACAAAGACCAGAGGGACCCGGCTCAGGACGGGGTCGATTCCTGCCCAACTCAGGAAGAGGGACTGCCGGGCCGTGTGGTCGTCCAGATCTCTGAAGGGCACCCGCAGGTAAAGGAGCCCACGGAAGTTCTTGTAGCCCGGGCGTCCCACGAGGGACACCGCCACTTTTTCACCAAAGGTCATCTCGGCGAGGACCCAGGCTCTCCACTGGGCCGACCGGAGCTCCCAGGGTCTGGTCTCGACCCTCCGCGCCAGGAACGGATCGATGTGCTGCGTCGCTTCCGGTTCGGGAGTTTGCCCACCAGGGGAGTTGTTGAAGATCTCATCCATCGTCTGCCCCTTCCTCAACCCCAGGCCCGACCAGATTCGCCTCTTCCGAGTCTTGTTGATAACCCAGCTCGATACTCAGGCCGTCATGGGCCACAACAGTCTCCAGGAACACGGTTTTGGCCTCCTCGGCCAGCGGTCCTGGATCTTCGGAATACCGGGCCGACACATGGGTCAGAAGGAGACGTTTCACCCCAGCCTCTTTGGCTACGGTGGCAGCGCCGTGGGCTGTGGAGTGAAAAGTCTCGTGCGCCCTTTCGGCCTCGTCTTCGAGGAAGGTCGCCTCGTGGATGAGCAGGTCCGCACCACCCGCCGCCTTTACCGTGTCCGGGTCGGGCCGAGTGTCCCCTGTATAGACCACCAGGCGGCCTGGGCGGGGATCCCCCACGACCTCCTCCGGTCGGACAAGCCGGCCATTCACCTCTACCGTCTCCCCTTCATGGAGCCGTCCAAATAGCCTCCCTTCCGGTACCCCAAGAGCGCGTGCCCGGTCAACATCGAAACGGCCGAGGCGGGGGTGCTCCCGGAGGGCGTAGCCCACCGCGGAAGTCCCATGCCGGACGGAGAACGGCACCACATCGTATTCACCGAAAGGAACTGAATCACCCGGGCCCACCTCGCGGATGGGAACTGGGAAGGGGATACGGTCCACGCCAATGTGAATGGCCGCTTCCAAGACCTTCTCGGCACCGGGTGGCGCGAAGAGTCGAAGCGGTTCTTCTCGGCCTTGCAGCCCCATGGTTCGAAGAAGACCGATGATTCCCAGGAAGTGGTCGGCATGGAGGTGGGTCACGAAAATGGCCTCGAGGCTGAAGCCAGTGCCATATCGCATCATCTGGCGCTGGGTACCCTCCCCACAATCGAAGAGCATCAAATCGCCTTCCCTCTGTACAGAGATACCGCTGACGTTTCGACCCACGGTGGGCCGGGCCGCTGCGGTGCCGAGAAAAGTGATTCGAATCATGGGGTCCGGGTCTTCGGAGGATCCATGCGACACGAGTGTCGGCCAAGAAGTCAGTCCTGGCTCACTCCGGGAAGGTAGCGCTTCTCCTTACATGATAAAACGGGGACCATGGTGGTGGGGTCCCGGGAGGCGAGGGCAGGAGGAAAGGACCTTCGAAGAGATCGTCGGAGGTCTACCAGATCCGAACCTGAATTCGAAGCGTGCGCCCCGGTTGGGGAAGACCGCATTGATCCAGGACCAGGCCATCGGTGGCGTTATCCAGGTTCACGACCGCTTCGGCCCTTGAAAGAGGTCCGGCTTGAGAGCCGAACCCTCGACTGAGGCTCAGGTCCAGGTGGCGGCTGGACCTGAAAGGCTCGAGACCGCCCAATTCAGGGTTCTCGCAGTACTGCCTGCCCATGAACCGGCCGGAAACGCTACCCCTAAGATTTAATGGGAGGGGAAGTTGTGCGGAGACCTTTCCCGCAATCCCCGGTTCGTATTCCAGTCTCACTTCCTCCCCTTCGGGCGTGATCCCTCGGGCCCTTTGTAGGGTGACGTCCCCGCTCCATCCCAACACGCCGGCCCGGCCCGAGGCCAACAGCTCTAGGCCTCTGCTTTGCACTTCGTTCTGATTGACTCTCTGATACTTCTTCCCTTCGTCAGTGGAGACGGATGACCTGACAATTCCGTCTGCCAGCACCTGGTAGAAACCCACAGCCTGGAGCTCGACGTCCTCACCCATGAGGGTAAACCCGACCTCACCCCCCGTAAGGACCTCTGGCTTGAGGTCGGGATTCGGCAGGAATCGGCCCAACGCACCGGAGTAGAGCTCTCGAAGAGCCGGGAACCGGGTCCTGCGGCCCAATGACCCGTGAAAAAGGAGATCGTCCCTTCCGGCAAAGGTCGTGACTCCCAGTCTTCCGCCCCAATCCCAAAGCGTACCGAGGGAGGGTTTGTCCCCGGATTCCGGCGTGTCGGCTCCGTCCAAGGCAAGGCCCACCGTGATCCGGGAGTGACGCGGGCCGTCCTGGCCTACCTGCCACTCGCCCTCGGTACCGAGGCTCCAGAGTCGCTGCCTGAAAGTGTTTCGCTCCGTTCCGTCCAGAATCTCGTCGTGATGAATGTCGGCATAGGTCAAGGCGCCCCGGAGCTCACCCGTAGCGCCCATGGAGTGATCCCCTAACACGCGGACCGTGACGGTCCGGTCGTCGGAGGATTCGCCTCCCGTCTTCTCTCGATAAGCGGCCGTGCCGTATTGGTCGGTCTCGTTCGACCCAATATCCAGCCCAAGAGTCGCTTCCAGATCCCCTTCCCCCCATGCCGTCGCGCGCTGGCCCGTGCCCGCGGAGAAGGCGGCGATGACTCGTTTCTGGGAAGGGTACCGCCACAGGCGGGGTTCCTGAACATGAGCTTCGGGGGCCACACCCCTTTCCTCTGCATAGCCAGAGGTACTGACGCTCATCCACACTCCCTCATCGGAGCGGTACCGGGCCGAAAAAAAACCATCGTACCGGGTGGCATCGGTGTTTAAACGAAGATCTCCGTCCTCGGTGAGAAGCTCCAGGTCCAGGGCTCGGTATTCCTGGGCTTCTCCCGAGAGGACGAACCCGTCCCTGGCCTGATGTCCAGCGCCTGCCCTCAGAACCCAGGAGCCGTGGGAAGTGCTTAGGAGGGTTCCGCCAGCCACTGCAAGGTTCCGGGCCCCGGTATGATCCAACCCGAGGTCGAACTGAAGTGGCCTGGGTGCAGTTTGCCTTGCCGCACCCCGGGCAACGTCCACCTCCACCACACCACCGAGGACGTTGGGTCCATAAAGAACGGAGGAGAGCCCCCTAATGATGCTGATCCGTTGAGCTGAAGTGAGGGGAATGACGGAAAGATCCGTTCGTGCATCCCATCCTAGGGTGAGAGGGACCCCGTCCATGAGGACGGCGATTTGCCGATCCTCCCCTCCCCTCAGAGCCGGCTGGGCCTCGCCCCTGGAGTTCCGCCGGATTTGGATCAGTGGCATCTCCCTCAGAACCTGCTCCAACGTGGGGGCCGGCCGCAGCACCATTGAATCCAGAGTGACCTCCACCGCGCTGGCTCCGCCGGTGGTGGAAACCGGCCGTGGGACGATGATGGTGAGTCCCTGTAGCTCGAAAAGAGGCGCACGAGTCGTGTCTGCCCGGGTGGAATCCGGCACCTGGGCGTTCAGGGTGGTCGAAGCGAGGGCGAAGAGGAGGACCGTGGTTGAGAGGGTGGTCTGGATGGTGAGCCTTTTCATGCCAGTGGGTGAATGGTGTTTTGTTGTTCCCATGGTTAAAGACACCGGCGAGGCGCCGAATGTTGCATGAAAGAGAGCTTCTTGTTTCGCGTGACACCAGGGGTGTCGAGCCCTATTCTCACACTCGCCACCCCATATCCCCCGCACTCGAAAAAATCGCCAGGTCGTTCAAACAAACTTTGAGGGGAGGAAAACCCATGCAAACGCGACGCCAGTTCCTGGGTGCCATGAGCCTTCCTGCCGCCGCGGCCTTCACCGGGTTTCCGGCGCCGCTGCCGGTTCTTCGCAAGGACGCTCCCACCCTGGCTCGGGAGTTGGCCTCCCATCCGGGTACGCCGGATCAGACCGCAACGGATGAGGTATTCTGGGCCGAAGTCCAACGGGCTTTTACCGTGGACCGGACGTTGGTGAACCTGAACAACGGGGGTGTGAGCCCTTCCCCGGCGTTTGTACAGGACGCCATGAAGAAGCACCTGGACCTCTCCAACAAAGCTCCGACCTACTACATGTGGCAAATCCAGGAGCCCATGCGGGAGGGAGTACGGAAACGGATGGCTCGCCAGAAGGGCTTCAAATCCTTCAGTTCGGCATTGACCTGCAGAGGGGAGACGAGGTCCTTACCACAACCCAGGATTATGGCCGCATGATCACTACTTTCCGGCAGAGGGAGCGACGGGAGGGGTTGGTCATGAAGCAGATCGAGGTACCGGTGCCAGCCGAGGATCCTGCCGAGGTCGTGCGACTCTTCGACGAGGCCATCACCGACCGGACGCGGATGATACTCATATGTCACACCATCAACCTTACCGGCCAAATCTTCCCTGTTCGTGAGTTGAGCGAATTGGGTAGACGTCGAGGCATTCCCGTGATCGTGGACGGCGCCCACGGATTGGCCCACTTCGATTTCAAGCTCTCCGACCTGGGATGCGACTACTACGCCACGAGCCTACACAAATGGCTCTTCGCCCCTCACGGGACCGGGCTGCTTTTCGTGAAAAAGGACAAGATACCGGCTGTATGGCCGCTCATGGCTGCCCCGGAACGAATGGATTCCGACATCCGGAAATACGAGGAGATCGGAACTCATCCGGCCGCCAATCACCTGGCCATCGGCGAGGCGCTCACGTTCCACCAGGGGCTGGGTGGGGAAAGAAAAGAGGCGCGTCTCAGATACCTCAGGGATTATTGGGCCAACGCTCTCTTGGAGCATGACCGGTTCCGGCTCCATACCAGCCAGCTTCCCCAATTCTCATGTGGTATCGGAAACATCCAGTTGGAGGGCATCGATTCAGGAGCCCTCAACAATTGGCTCTGGGAGGAACACCAGATTATCACGGTAGCCATAAAACATGCGCAGTTCGAGGGCTTGCGGGTGACAGCGAGCGTTTACACCCACCTCGAGGAACTGGATCGGTTTGTTGACGCGATGGTCTTTGCAGCCCGGAACGGGATCTCGGCCTGAAGAGCGTTTTCTTGAGGGGTTTTGAGCTCCGTATCCGAAAATCTCGAGAAAGGGACAGGAATGAAGGAAACACATTTCAAGGTACCTGATATGTCCTGCGGTCATTGTGAGGCAGCGGTTCGGGGATCCCTCGAGGGCGTGGAGGGGGTGGAGGGGGTGGAGGTGTCCCTGGAGACGAAAACGGTATCCGTGCGCTCCATTCAGGAGTTGGACGCGCATGATCTTATGGCGGCGGTAGAGGCGGTTGGCTTCACGCCGGAGCGGCTCTGAAAGCAGATGGCGATTGTTCTCGGAAAGAGGTCGCCGGTCCCGATCGTTTGCTGGTCTGATCGCAGGAATCCGAAACAAGGGGGGTGAATCTGTGATACTTCGAAGACTCCCGGGGGTGTTCTTAGGGGCGGTCATCGTTATCTGTTCGATTGCCGGATGTGGGGCGGGGGAGAATCCGGGTGAAGAAACCCACACCGACACGCTGACTCGAAGACAGAAAGACAGCATCCTCTCCACCCTTCCCGTTCCAGGAGCCGGCGCTGTGGGTAAGGCTCTGGATGCAGCCGATGCCGCTCGAGCCAGAGCCGAGCAACACGATACCATCGGGTAGGGGCTGGAGAACGGGTGACAGAACCGGGGCGGGCCACCTCTTAACGCAAGGCTGAAGACTCGCGCCACGGGATTTTGGACCCCATGTTATCCCCGAGTTCCCAACCAAGAGGAGGATGTGCGCCATGGCAGTCATCAATCTCCGGATCAACGGAGAGCGAATGTCCGTTGACGTTCCACCGGACATGCCTCTCCTGTGGGCGCTCCGGGACCACCTGAACCTCACCGGCACAAAGTACTCCTGCGGGATTGCACTGTGCGGGTCTTGTACGGTCCTCGTTGACGGAGAGGCGATCCGTTCCTGCGTCACAGCGGTAGAGACCGTGGGAGACAGAGAGGTTACCACGATCGAAGGTCTCTCGGACGATGGAGACCACCCCCTCCAGCAAGCCTGGCTGGCCGAGCAAACGGTCCAGTGCGGGTATTGCCACCCCGGTCAGATCCTTCAGGCCTCTGCTCTTCTCGAGGAGAACCCCCATCCTTCTGACGAGGAGATCGACGACTACATGGCCGGGAATCTCTGTCGATGTGGAACCTATCAGAGGATTCGGAAGGCCATTCGCCGGGTCGAGGAAGGGAGGATCTGATGAGCAAGAAAGATCTGAGCCGCAGAGACTTCATGAAGACCACCGGGGCCGCTGGAGCCGGTCTGGTCATCGGTTTCCATGTTCCCTGGCTCCAGGGCTGTGCCGGCCCGCCTCCGGTCCCGTTGGAGGGTGGCGCAGAACCCAATGCGTGGATTCGTATCGATCCTGCCGGCTTTGTCCACGTCGTCTACGACGATCACGAGATGGGCCAGGGCAGTTCCACTGGCTTCCTTATGATGGTCTGCGACGAGATGGAAGCGGATTGGGCGAAGATCGTCTGGGAACCCGTGCCCACCGATCCGTCCAATTGGGTCCGAGGAATCTCCACTGGCGGGAGCACGACCATCAGACAGGGATGGACCCCTCTTCGGAACGCGGCGGCCCAGGCCCGAGAGGTTCTGAAGGAAGCGGCCGCCCGTCGTTGGGGGGTGGCCGTGTCGGAGTGCGTCGCCAAGGAGCACCAGATTACCCATGAGACTTCCGGGCGCTCTGCCGGTTACGGAGAGCTGGCCGACGAAGCGGCGTCACTGGCTGTCACAGAAGATCCGCCCCTTAAGGCCCCCGCAGACTTCTGGCTCATTGGGCACTCCACGGACCGCCTCGACCTACCGGACAAAGTCACCGGGAGGACCCAGTTCGGCATGGATCTCCGGCTCCCGGGGGTGCTGTTCGCTTCGGTGTCCAGGCCTCCGGCGTTCCAAGGCGGGATCCGGAGTTTCGACGACACGGCGGCGAGGGCAGTCCCCGGGGTGGTGGATGTTTTTGAAGTCGACGGTGGCGTAGCCGTCGTCGCCTCTGACACCTGGTCGGCCTTCAAAGGCCGGGAAGCGCTGGTGGTGGACTGGGACCCGGGCCCTAATGCGGACCAGAGCTCAGAGACCCTGAAGGCCAGGGGCGTGGCCCTTGAAAACCAGCCAGGGGATGTCTTGGAAGAAAACGGCAACTTCGCCCGGGCCTTCGGAGCCGCCCCCCGGAAAGTGGAGGCAGCCTACGACACGCACTTTCTTGACCATGTACCCATGGAGCCACTCAACGCCACGGCATGGGTCCATGATGACGTGGTGGAGGTTTGGTGTCCTACCCAAGGAGCCACGTCTGGCCAGAGAATGGCGGCGAGAGTCGCCGGCGTCTCACCGGAAGACGTCGTGTTCAACTCCATGCTCGCCGGAGGAGGGTTTGGCAGGCGGCTGAACTCCGACGACACGGAGTTCGCTGTCAAGGTTGCCATGAGGGTTGACGCCCCAGTCCAGGTCGTGTGGACCCGGGAAGACACTTTTGCTCATGGCTTCTATCGACCCTACACCCACCAGACCATGAAAGCCGGGTTGGATGCCGAAGGCTGGCCCGTGGCGTGGCTCCATCGGGTTTATGGGCAAGGCGGGGGCACCAGCACAGGCGGAGCCAGGAATCCTCCTTATGCCCTGCCGAACTTCAGGTGCGATGCCCACATGGATGACTGGGGTATCCCCATTGGGCCCTGGAGATCCGTGGGAAACACACACACCTGTTTTGCCGTCGAATCCTTCATGGACGAGTGTGCCCATGCAGCCGGGATCAATCCGGTGACGTATCGCCGTCAGCTTATGGAGCCTGCCAATCCCCGACTCCTGAACTGTCTCCTTACGGCGGCGGAGCACGCCCAGTTCGGGCGGGAGATGGGCGAACGGCAGGGCCAGGGGGTTGCGGCCTGGACCTGTTTCGGCGGGTTTGGGGCCATGGTGGCTGAGGTGACCGTGGGGTCGGATGGTGCAGTGGTGGTGGACCGGGTGGTCGCCGTCATGGACCACGGAATCATAGTGAACCCGGAGGCCGTCCGCAGTCAGATCGAAGGAGGAATTGTTCTTTCGCTGACGGCGACCCTGAAGTCGGAGGTGCACATCGCTAACGGCGCGGCCGTGGAGAGCAATTTCCACGATCACCCTCTACTGACCATGGGCGAAATGCCTTTGGTGGAGGTGCATTTCGTGGAGAGCACCGAACCGCCGGGTGGGGTCGGGGAGCCACCGATACCCCCGCCGGTTCCGGCCGTTTGTAACGCGATCTTCGCTGCGACCGGAGTGCGAATCCGGGAACTGCCGGTGGACAGGGAGCTTCTCAGGATCTCCTGATTCCCGGAGGGAACCTTTCGGAAGTCGAGAAACGAGCGGCCCTGGAAGCCGTTAGCGGGAAAGAAACAGGCTGGAGGGTATCTTCCCTCCAGCCTGTTTCTGGTTCCTCGAACGACTCCTCTCGGGGTTGAGTGGGTCGTCCCGCTCGAGGCCGGGTCTACTAGGTCGAGGTGGTCGTGCAGCTCGAGGCCGGGTCTTTTAGTCTGGGACCACGATGGTGCCGGCCTCCTGGCGTAGGATGGCCGGGGCGTCCGCAAGGGATCCGATGGCGGCGAAACGCCCCGTGGCCTCTACGAACTCAACTGCGGCAGTGATCTTTGGTCCCATGGATCCGGCCGGGAACTCTTTCGCCAGGCCGCGGAGCTCCGAAGGAGTGGTCTTGTCGATAGGCCGCGCCTCCGGCGTCCCAAAACCCACCTCCACCTTAGGCACGTCGGTGAGCATGACCAGGCCATGGGCCCCGACCTCCTGGGCCAGGAGCGAGGCGGTCCTGTCTTTATCGATCACTGCCTCGACGCCCTGCCAGCCCTTCTCCTCGTCCCAGACCACCGGGATTCCCCCTCCCCCGGCACAAACGACCAAAACCCCCCGGACCAAAAGCCTCCGAAAGATCTTCGCCGGAATGATCTCTTTGGGCAAAGGTGACGGCACGACCCTTCGAAGCTTGTCGCCGTCAGGCGCAAGGCTCCAACCGAGGTTTGCGGCGATGCGCCGAGCCTCCTCTGGCTCGAACAGGGGGCCGATAGGCTTGGTGGGGTTTTGAAAAGCTGGGTCGGCCGGGTCCACCTGCACACGGGTCAGAAGCGTGAGGATTTCACGGCCGGGGAGCCGGTTCGAGAGCTCTTGTTCTATGAGATACCCGATCATCCCCTCGGTTTCGGCCCCAAGGACATCCAAAGGGTTCTGAAAAAGGTCAGAGTAGGACGCTTCCTGAAGGGCGAGAAGCCCCACCTGGGGCCCGTTGCCGTGGGTCAAGACGACATGATGCTCTCTAGCCACCTCCGCGATGGAAGCTCCTGCGGTCCGCATGTTTTTTCTCTGAGCCTCGGCGGAGACAGGCTCCCCACGCTGCAGGAGAGCGTTCCCACCCAGGGCGATCACCACTACTAAAGGGTCCATAGTTGTTCTTCTTCATGGACGGGCCGAAGCTCCTCAGTGGCCCGGGTTGAAATCCGAAAGCGGAGCGGCCAGGGCGATGAGGACCGCCAGGCCCGCACCGACCACGATGACCATCCTTCCCCAAAGGGGAGGAGAATCCCCTTCCCCAACCCGCTTGACCCGTGGGCGGACCCTCCGGTCCAGGAAAACAAACCAGATGGGAAGGCCCAATGTGAACCCTCCCACGAGGATTTCGAGGACCTTTTCCATGGAGTGCTTCCTCCTGTCGCTTCCGAAGGAGACCCTAGGGATTGATCACGCCCCTGACGAGGATGCGGGGGAGGTCGGAGTCTCTGGTGTTGCCAATGCCCAATTGCCCGAAGGCATTCGACCCCCAGCAGTAGCTTTCTCGTGCGATGGAGATTGCACAAGTGTGCGTGCCCTGCGTGTGGACCGACCTCCAATCAAACGGTGGAAGAACCACGGCGGGCGTGGGAGAACCGAACGGGCCCAACCCAATGAACCCGCCTCGACCCCAACAGTAAAGCTTCCGGTTCACGTCCACGCCGCAGGAATGCACCTGACCAGCAGCGATGTCCGTCCACCGATGACCCCCGAGGACTATTCCCGGACTGGTTTGGTCGGCGGTTCCACCGTTGCCGAGTTGGTTGAAAGCCCCCCAACCCCAACACCAGGCTTCGCCGGTGGTGGAGATCCCGCAGGTATGAAAGGCACCTGCTGAGATGGTGGCCCAGGTCACACCCCCAGCCACCAATACCGGGGTGGTCTGGTCATCCACACCACCGTCCCCAAGTTGTCCCACCTGCCCCTGGCCCCAGCAGTAGGCGTCCCCCGCTGGGGTAAGGCCACAGGTATGGGAATGGCCCGCAGAGAGTTGATTCCACGTCTGTCCGCCGCTGATTACGGTAGGCACGTCCGTCGGGACCAGAACGCCGTTCCCCAAGCGACCCTCGGCCTCGTCACCCCAACACCATCCTGTGCCATCGGCCTTCCGCCCGCAGTTGTGGGATGCACCCACGGTGAGGGCTTCCCACGCGCCCCCCGCAACCAGGGTGGGATCGGTCACGAAACTCACAGAGTCCCATGGCTGGCCGGTCTGCCAACCCTGGCCCCAACAGAAGGCAACGCCGCCGGTCGTGAGGCCACAGCTGTGGAATCGTCCTGCCCCGATCTGACTCCAGGTCTGGGCCGTAGGAATCGCCTGGGGGGACTCCACGGGAAGGGTATCTTCTGACGCCAGCTGGGATTGTTCGTTTGATCCCCAACAGAAAGGCGCCCCTTGATTATCGACCGCACAGGTGTGGGAAAACCCGGGTGCGGTCACCTCGAACGGCCAGGGGTCCAGCACGCCCGTAGCCGAGGCGGTCAGGGGTAATTCAGCGTCGATATCGGTTCGGACCGCGGTGAGTTCCTGTGGCCCGGGTGTGGGTCCGAGAATCCAGCCAACGTCCAGCTCGCCGTTTATGTCGGTTGTCGTAGGCCCCTGAGCAATCTCACCGAAACCGGTGATGTCCTCAAATTCGATAGGGATGCCGGACTCGGGGATGCCCAAGGAATCCCGGGTCAAAAGCATTGTGGTCAGAGTGTCCAGCATCGGTCCCGTGAGGGGGCCGGCGTTCAACAGTGCGATGGGGGCCGAGCCGGTAGCGTCGAAGAAGACCGTGTCCAACTCCAAGACTGAGGCTGCGACCCGCTGTGGCCCCGACTCCCCTGTGCCCAGGATCCATGCTGCGCTCGCCTCGCCCTCTGAGTCGGTCCGAGGAGCGTCTGGAACGATGTCGCCTTCCCCGTCAATCACTTCCCAGGTGACGTCTTCTCCGACCACCGCGGTTCCTGCGCCATCGGTCAACCTGACTTTAAGTGGATCCCTGAGCAGAAACCCGGTCCAGTGGAACTGGTTGTTCCCCTCCAAACCCTCGAGTAGGTCCGGTTCCTGGAGAACCTCCACGTCCAATGAATTTCTTATGGTGCCCCCCTGGGCCCGGATCGTCGTCTGGCCGTCGCGAAAAGAGGTCACCAGGCCCATCTGGTCGACGTTCGCTACCGTAGGATCATCCGAGGCCCAGGCGACGTTCACTTGGAGCATCACGTCCCCGTATTGATCGAACACCGTGGCCGTGACCCGGACGGTGTCTTCGATAGCGTCAAAGGAGAGGGAAGAAGGGTTCAGGGCGATGGAATCCGCCTGAGGTGGGTCGGGATCAGGGTCCGGCTTTCCCCCGTTTTCCCCGCAGGCAGAACAGAGCGGCGAAAGCAGGATTGCAGCCCCGAAGAAGATCTTCGGGATATAAGTGGTCTTCCCAGGATCCGTCATCAAGAACGGCCCTCCGGAATGTCTGTGAAAGTCATCAATTCTCTTTAGCCCGACTCGAAGTGCCGGGGGCGGGACTCGAACCCGCGAGGGATTGAAAACGGGGGATCATCCGTCTGGACGTAGCCCTTTCGGCCATCCCCCCACCCCCCACCATCACCATAACCCCGACATTCTTTAAATCTACACTCCCTGGGGAATCAAATGGAAGAACATATGTTTCCCGGCCGAAAGACTGACCAGCGCTCCCCGGCTGCGCTCGATTTCCGAAGCGCTCCAACGGAGATGCCGACTTGATGATCAGGACGGTTCTCTCCTGGAATCTGTTCGGTCCGGGTGGAATGCACGACTCTCTCCGGGGTTGGAGATGGTGACGTTGGTCCTGTTTCTCCGACTGAGCATGGGGGCGACCCCTTGGTTCCCGTTGTGCCCATCCGTGCATGCGAGGGGCCCATTCATCCATGCGAGCGACCCCTTCTTCCCCGTAGCGCCCAACGAAGAGCGGGAG
>JBDHGR010000174.1:0-8208 GCA_039589815.1 Gemmatimonadota bacterium
CAGGTTCACTACTGGCTCCGGCTCGGCCAAACTCGGGGGCGGACCTTCACTGACAAGCTCCCGACTGAGCATTTCCTGATGCCCGAGGTGCCAGGAAAAGGAAAGAATGTTGAGATTGGCCATGTCCTCCCGGACCTGGATCGACATCCCTTCGGTCAGGACGCCAAGTGTGTCCAGGGCAGCGTCTTCCACCTCCCTCGCCTCCCGGTAGCGGAGTCTCGATTCGGAGTCCTCCAGGAGAAGAAAGGAGTAGAAAGCCTCCATCTGCCTCGCCTGAGCGAACTGGACTTTGGCTGCCAGTCGTTCCTCCGGCTCCATCACGTTCCTGATCTGGTCCCTGACCTCTCCCACATCCCGTTCGAGGTCCATGGGCACGAGGACCAAGGCCAGCAGCGAGAGAAAAAGAAAGAGAGTGGCGGCACCGGTGGCCCATGCAGCCCATCTCCCGGGTTGTGACGAGCCCGGCTCTCCAGTCCCCTTCTTGAGCGGGGTCTGTCCCGTCCTTGCTCTCCGAATCGGTTCCAGGCTCATGGTCAGATCTTGATGAAGATCCGTTGTCGATAGAGGATCCAGATGATTGCCAGCCAGATCAGCACGTACGACACCGCGAAGGCCAAGGATCCGTTCAGTGGGCCGGCCCAAGCTGAAAACAGCTCCTCATAGATCCAGGCCTTCAGTGGCACCTCATTGGGTCCTACCCGGGCCAACCCCATTTGCTTCGCCACCAACCCCGAGGCGACAAAGACGGCGATGGCATTCATGCCGTAAACGACAAAGGGTCTCGCCCAAGCCTTATTCCCGCTCAGCTCTATGGTCCAAAAGAAGATCCCCAACAGGACCAGGCCTGCCCCCGCAGTGAACAATACGTAGGAGCTGGTCCAAAGCGCTTTGTTGATGGGGAAGGCAAGATCCCAGAGCAACCCCAGCGCGATCCCAATGAACCCTGCGCTGAAGAGACCAAGCATCTGGGCTCGGGGGGCCCGTTCTGAACGCAGCCATTCCCCGGTGAAGATCCCGAGCAGGGTGGTGGCCGCAGCTGGAAGAGTGCTGAGGAGCCCTTCCGGATCCCAGGTGCCGGCCCAAAGCCGGTCGCCGAGGATCAGTCGGTCCAGAAAGGCCCCGAGGTTCCCATCTGGAGATAGGTCCCCTGCCCCGTATCCGGGCACCGGGACGAGTGAGAGGAGGGCCCAGTACCCCAGAAGGAGGCCCGCCACCATCCATACCCTACCCCGGCGACCCAGGAAGAGAAAGGCCGATGCCGCAACCATATACACCAGCCCGATCCGTTGTAGGACTCCCATGATCCGAAGGGTATCAAAATCGAACTTGGGGAAGGCTCTCATGAAGAGGCCAAGGCTGAAGAGGATGGCAGAACGGCGAATCACATGGCCCAGGAGTCTCCCTCTGGAATCGCCCCGCTGGAGGCGTTTGGCAAAGGAAAAGGGCACCGCCACGCCCACGATGAAGAGGAAGAACGGAAAGATCAGATCTGTCGGGGTCCAGCCGTGCCATTCGGCATGACGCAAGGGTCCGTAGACGTGACTCCAGCTCCCGGGGTTGTTCACCAGGATCATCCCGGCGATGGTGAGCCCCCGGAAGGCGTCGAGGGAAACCAGCCGGCCTGCAGGAAGGTTTCTTGTCATCAAGTCTCCCGCCCGTGGGTTCCATCCCGGGTGCGCAGCAACTTCTCCTCGAGGAAATCGGTCAGGCGTGCCAAGGAATCGGGGTCCCCCAGCCGGAAGACGGGTATCGGGGCCTGGAGGTCCGTCCGGTCGGTGACCAGGGCTATGGTTCTCGAGGCCCGGTCCAGATCCGCGTCAGAGAGAGGCTGCCTTCCGTGAGCGTCTCTGAACACCTCAACCTTCGGTTCTGGCGCATCTTTGAAACCCTCCGCCAGTACGATGTCGGCATCCGACAGGAAGCGGAAGACCAGCTCGGAGAGGGGCATCTCCTCCTGGGGCCAATCCCCGATGACGGCGAACCCCGCAGGACTGGCCAGGACCGTTCGGCCGGCGCCTCCCTCATGCCGGTGCCTCCAGGAATCCCGGCCAGGGTGGTCGACTTGGAATCCATGGCCGTGTTTGACCGTCATGACCTTATGACCCCGCCGGTTCAACTCCGCACCGAGGGCAACGGTGATCTCTGTCTTCCCAGCGTTCTTCGGGCCGATGATACAGAGGATAGGAGGTCCATTGGGGCTCACGGTGCTCGCTCCTCCTCACCTGTGTTGTTCTGGCCGCGAAGGACCACCTCGGCCCGCCGGGCCGTCTCGAGGTCGTTCACGTTCGTAAACGCCAGGGCCAGCTCCTCTTCACTTCCCAAGTCCCTTCCGGGGATTCGGTGGGCATCGAGGTGGGACAGGACACTCTCCATGGATCGTCGCCCCTCTCGGATGAGCTTTTCCAGCACGGGGAGGGCCGAGGTCCCATAACCTGCACAAAGGGGCTCGAAGCCGAGGGGACCGGGACTGCCGGGAAGCACGGCGGAGACGCCCTGAGGCCAGCCCCGGATAATCCCTCCGATCAGGGCCCCGGTCACCAGGGGGAGATCACAGGCCAGGAGAAAGACGCCCTCATGTCCTCTTTCCTCGGCCCAGCAGAGCGCGGTATGGAGCCCCCCCAGGGGCCCTAACCCAGGAATTCGATCCGGCCGACCGGGAATCCCCAAGGCCTCTGCCACCTTTTGTTCGGGAGCAACCACCACCTGTTCAGCGGTCCGCCGCTTCAGGCTATTCAAAGCCCACTCGGCCATGGGCCGCCCGGCCACGGGGAACAACGATTTTTCACTACCGAAACGCTTGCTCTCACCACCGGCCAGAACCACACCGAGGAGGCTCGAGTCACTCCCTGCCCCAATCCGTGCGCCGGCCGATCTCAACCCTCCCGATGCTCCCAGTCCAGAACGCGCTCTTTCCCAGCATAGAGATTGAACCCGCCGGCACGTGTGAATCCCACCAGGGTCATCTTGAACCGGCGCGCCAGATCCACCGCCAGGCTGGACGGCGCCCCAACCGCCACGACCATTGGAATTCCAGCCGTCACGGCTTTCTGAATGATCTCGAAAGATGTCCGGCCGCTCACCACCAGAGCCCGCTCATGCCAGGGAAGCTCGCCTTCCAAAAACCCACGGCCGACGACCTTGTCCACTGCGTTGTGACGACCCACGTCCTCCCGAAGCACCTCCAGGTTGCCCCGGGAGTCGAAAAGGCCTGCGGCGTGCAAGCCTCCAGTCCTCTGGAACCCGGACTGCCCCGCCAACAGGAGTTCCGGGAGGCCGGCTAGCACTTCGGCCTCCAGGGCGATGGTTCCCGAGGGGAGAATCTCACAACCCCGCACCTCAATGGCTTCGATGGAAGCCTTTCCGCACACCCCGCAACTGGATGACGTGTAAAAGTTCCGGGTCAGGAGGGCCGGATCGAAGCTCACGCTGTCCCGGAGCCGCACGGAGAGCACGTTGTACTCCTGGGGCTCTTCGCCCTGGCAGTAGGAGATCTCCCGCACTTGCCGCGGCGAGTCGAGGATGCTCTCCGAGAAAAGAAAACCTGCCGCAAGCTCGAAATCGTGCCCGGGGGTCCTCATGGTGACCGAGACGGACCTGGTCCGCCAGGAGCCATCGGCCAGGAACTCCACCCTGATCTCAAGCGGCTCTTCCACAGCCACCTGGTCGCTTCGGAGCTTACGGATCCCGGGCCCGAGCCGCTCGAGCTTGAGGCCTTGCGTCCCACGCCGAGGGGAAATCAGAAGGCTACCTCCCTGAGGAGTTGCAGCAGCTACGAGCCAAAAGCCACCAGGCCTCCCAGGATCATGGCTGGAATGATCATGGCCAGCCAGCCGATTATGGCGGTGAGAACCGCCTTGCCGGTGCTGAAATCCAGAGCTTGCCGAATGGCGATGATCCCGGCCCACAACATCCAGAATGGCACCACCAGGCGGATTACGCCCCCAACAATCGGGAGTACCGCCGCCAGATAAAGAACGCCAGGGGACTGGGCGAAGCCCAGGGTCCGAAGAAGCTCGCCCCAGGTGGCCGTGCCGCCGAAGATCTTAGCGCCGACGAGGTAGGTCACCCCTGCCCAAATCAACCATCCTACGATCTGCGCGATGGGCGCAAAGATAAGGGAATTGTTCCCCTCTCCGATCCCGCCGATGGTTGAAGCCACAGCCACCATGGCGACGACGGCAGCAGCTTGCATCGTCGCGGTTTCATCGGCTTCAACCTCTTCGAAGGTATCGATGTTGAGGGTGGCTGCTCCGAGCATCCGTTGCACGAGGTCGCCCTGGGCCATGGCTCTTCTCCTCTTTCAGGGAAAGGGTGGTGGACCATCCCCCGTAAAGATAGGGACAGCCTTCCGGCGAGGAAAATCCGTCCGGCACCGCTCGAAGGTCAGATCCGACGCCAGCCGAAGGCCGGGCCCCTCACTGGCGTACGTTCAGGCTGGGTGCTGTCCCAAGACCCATCAGGAATTTATTTTTTTTCCATGACCCCTCCAATGGAACCAACCCAGCACACGAGGACCCGGACCATCCCCGGGCGCCGGGCCCTGGGTAGGGTGGTCCTGGCCGTTGCCGTACTCTGGGCTTGCGGAGACTCCTCCGGCCCCTCGGAGGTTCCGAGCACCCCTACGACTCTGACAGCAGTGGAGGGGGTAGGGCTCCACGCCCCCGCTGGAACGATCCTTCCGGCCGGCCCAACCGTGGAGGTCCTGGATCAGAATGGGGACCCGATGCCGGATGTACCCGTCTCTTTTCAGGTTTTGGAGGGTGGGGGCTCTGTCGCGGTGGTGAGTCGTAGCACCGATTCGGGGGGTCGGGCCCGGATCCCCTGGATTCTGGGGCGGGTCGTGGGATCGGCACAGCGGTTGAGGGCCAGCGTCTCGGGGCTCACGGTGGATTTTCAGGCCCAGGCCGTCGGAGGTATACCGGGGGAGAGCTATCTTGGGCGAAACGGCTACACGGAGTACCTCCCCGGCGACCTACCTCTGGTTCTGAGCGCACCTCATGGCGGCGACCTCACGCCGAATGAGATTCCTGACCGGAGCTGGGGCACCATTGTCCGGGACCGCAATACCCTCGACCTCGCCCTTAGAATCCGGGATGCCCTGAAGGCCCGCACCGGGTTCTACCCTTTCATCATCCTCTCCCGACTTCACCGCACGAAGCTGGATCCGAACCGGGAGATCGTCGAAGCTGCGCAGGAGGACCCGGAAGCGGAGCGAGCCTGGTGGGAATTCCAGACCTTCATCGATGAGGCAAAGGAGATCATCGAAGAATCCTTCGGGGACGGTTTCTACATCGACCTCCACGGGCATGCCCACCCCATCCCGCGGCTCGAGTTGGGTTACATGCTCTCGTCCTCAGACCTGGCGAACCCGGACGAAATCCTGTCCGGCGCCTCGTACATCAACAAGAGCAGTGTCCGCGCATTGGGACAAAAACCCGGGGTGGTTTTCTCCGACCTGATCCGTGGACCTTTCAGCCTCGGAGCCCTGTTAGAGGACGAAGGGGTCCCGGCGGTCCCAAGCCAGAACCAACCGAATCCTGGCGGCAATCCGTTCTTTTCAGGGGGGTACAACACGGGCCGCCACGGATCGAGGGATGGCAGCGGGGTGAGTGGGGTCCAGATCGAATGTAACTATCCGGGGGTCCGAGACACCGCAGCCAACCGGCAGGCCTTCGCGGAAGCGCTGGCAGAAGCCCTGTCGGCTTTTTTCCCCGTGTATTACGAACGTGAGCTGACCGCCGCTGGTCCCCCATTCGGCCCACTTTCCGTTCGGCAGGTGCCTCCCGAAAAAACTCCTTTCGAGATTCGGCCCAATCCCCGATCTTGAAGCAAACCACGGATAAAGGCTGGCGACAATCCGTCCCCCTCGAGGGGCCGGTGCGGGTATTGACCCGGGGATACGGAACTCACCCTTCCCTCCCCCGTTTCTGCGTGAAAGGAGGCCGTCATGGCCTGCGCCAAGCTGCAGGAGTATTTAGAGGAAAGCCGCGTCAAGTACGTCTCCATCAAACACTCCCCCGCATTCACCGCTCAGGAGCTGGCAGCTGCTGCCCACATCCCTGGGAAGGAGGTGGCCAAAACGGTGGTCGTGAAGTTGGACGGCATCATGGCCATGGTGGTGCTTCCCGCCCCGGAGATGGTGCGGATGAACCACCTGAAAGCGGAGACCGGTGCCGACCGCGTGGAAATCGCCTCTGAAGACGAGTTCAAGGGACGATTCCCCGATTGTGAGGTCGGTGCCATGCCACCGTTCGGGAACCTGTACGAGATGCGGACCCTGGTTGAGGAATCCCTCACCGAAGACGACGAGATCGCATTCAATGCAGGAACCCACACCGAGCTCATCCGGATGGCCTATGCCGATTTCGCGGAGCTGGTGAGTCCGGAGGTTTTGAGGGGGTAGGCAGCCGAAATCTGGAGGCAAAGAAGAGGGTCCCAGCCGGTAGCCGGAACCCTCTTTGGAGCTTCTCGCGGGAAGGTTTTGCCTTATCCCTCTCGGTTGGTTTCGGGCGATAGCCCTCCCACGTTTGTTCTTTCCTTACGCCTTCTTACGCCGGCGATACTCCACACCGCAGAGGCCCAGGAGGCCCGTGCCCAGGAGGATCACCGTGGCCGGTTCCGGAACCGTAGTCCCAGCGGAATAGAGTGACGCGTGGGATTGGGCGTTGAGCCCCCCGCTGGGATTTGTATCTACCCCGGCCATGTTGAAAGGAACGGAGCTCACGGCACCCCCACCGGAATTCTCATAGTAAAAGAAGCTGAACCGGTCCGACCCCTTGATCGCAATGGCAAAGGGCCCGATCACCGGCACGAACGTGAGAGTACCATAGGTTGCACCCGGAACGGAGGAGAACGGGAAGTTCGAGTCCCCTGCGTCGGTCTTTCCGAGGTCGGTCCAAGTGCCCGGGTCCCAACTGTTCAGTGTCGCCAGGATGGCGGACTGGAAATGCACGTTGTTCCCAACGAAGGATCCCCAACACCAATCGAAATTCATGGGCATCGTGACGAAGGTCCAGCCGGCGAAGCAGCTCGGATCGCCCGGGACGGGAAGGGGAAGGTCCGGTTGAGCCGACACTCTCGCCGGAACCAACGCGAGGGCAGCGGCAAACAGTAGCACTTTCGAGAGGGACGGGCGCATTGTCAAAGCTCCGGTAATAAGTCGCAAAATGGATGTAGAAAAACGTTCTAATAGACGGCAATTTTTGTACCGCCCGGAAAACTTTTCCCACTTCCTTCCGAACAACTCAAGCCACAAGGGCGAGAAGGCCTAATTCTACGGCATTCCCGCAGGTTTCGAGGTTTCCGAAAAGCGATGCATCCATGCAACGAAACGGTGCCAGCGCCGCAACACCTCTCCGATTCGCCCCGGAGTGCCTCCACTATTTCAATCCTGAAGAACTCGACAATATTCAGGTGGTTAACCCAATTTGTCAACATGATTCTCCCGGTCCGGCACCCCTCCCCGAACCGAGGAGGATAATAAACGATCAATACTGGTAATGCTTGATCGTCTCGCCCTTCTGTCCGATCTCGGAAAGAGAGGTGATCCCGAGCTCCAGGTGGACGTCGGCCCAGTCCCGGGTGACCTGCCTGTCGCTCTCCTCGGTTTTGACGCCTTCCGGGGTCATAGGAAGATCGGAGACCAGCAAAAGCGCACCCCTGGCAATCTGATTCCGATGCCCGGCCACGAAGATCGTCGCCGTTTCCATGTCGATGGCTATGGCCGTCATTTTCTTGAGCTGATCGCGGAAGTCGGAGTCGTGCTCCCAGACACGACGATTGGTCGTGTATACGACCCCGGTCCGGTACTCCAGATCTCGTTCAACGAGCTTCTCTGACACAAACTTGTGGAGCTTGAAAGAGGGCAATGCAGGCACCATCGGGTGCAGGTAGTCGTCCGAGGTTCCCTCCCCCCTTATCGCAGCGATGGGGAGGATGAACTGCCCGATTTCGGTTGAATGCTTGAGGCCTCCGCACTTCCCGAGAAAGAGAACTCCACGGGGTTCTCGAACGGAAAGCAGATCCATGATCGTGGCGGCATTCGGCGAGCCGATCCCGAAGTTCACCATCGTAAGGCCATCGGCGTTGGTGGCCGACTGCATGGGCCGGCCACCCCCATGCACGTCGCAGTCGAACATGGTCACGAACCGGATGAAGTAGTTCTCGAAATTGGTGAGGAGCACATAGTCCCCAAAGTCGTCGATGGCC
>JBDHGR010000175.1:0-8184 GCA_039589815.1 Gemmatimonadota bacterium
GGTTTCTCCAGATGAAGCATGGCCCGACCGATGGTGGATTTCCCCGACCCGCTCTCCCCCACCAGACCCAGGGTTTCCCCCTGGAAGAGCTCGAAGGTAACCCCGTCCACGGCCCGAATTGCACCCGCTTTCCGTTTGAGGAGTCCCCGGCGAACGGGAAAATGCACCTCCAGGTTCCTGACCTGGACCAGCGGTCCGGCGCTCAACTCAACTCCTCCCAACGCCAACAAGCGGCGGTGTGGCCGGGGCCGACCTGGTGGATACCTGGCAACTCGCCGCGACACCGTTCCAATGCATGAGGACACCGGGGAGCGAAGGGGCAGGATTGGAAAGGCTCCCGAAGAGTCGGAGGCTGCCCCGGGATGGAGTCGAGGCGCTCTTTTCGGTCTCCGTCCAGCTTCGGTATGGAATGGAGAAGGCCCTTTGTGTAAGGGTGCCTCGGCTTCCGGTAAATGTCACCCACCGGCGCCTCCTCCACGATGTGGCCGGCATACATGACGGCGACCCTGTGAGCCAGACCTGCTACCAGGGCCAGGTCGTGGGTGATCCAGATAATGGCCATGCCAAGCTTCTTCTGAAGCCCCTCGACAAGGTCTATGATCTGGGCCTGAATGGTGACATCCAGAGCCGTAGTGGGTTCATCGGCAATGAGGACCGATGGAGTACACGACAGGGCCATCGCAATCATCACCCGTTGCCGTTGGCCACCGGAGAGCTGGTGGGGATGGTCGGACAGACGGGCCCTGGGGTTGGGGATCCCCACAAGGTCCAACATCTCCTCCGCCCGTGCGCGGGCTTCCCTTGGTTTCAACTTCAGATGCCACCTCAAGGCCTCGGTGAGTTGGTATCCGATGCTCAGGACGGGATTCAGGGAGGTCATGGGGTCTTGGAAGATCATGGCAACCTCCCGACCCCGAATCTCCCGCCACTCCCTTGTAGAGAGCTTCAGGAGGTCCCGGCCGGCCAGGATAGCCTCCCCTCCTTCCACCCTTCCGGGCGGAACCGGGAGTAAGCCCATGATGGACAGGGCGTGGACCGTTTTCCCGGAACCGCTTTCCCCCACGATGGCCAGCGTTTCTCCGGCTCCCAGCGAATAGGAGATGCCGTTCACGGCGTGGACCGTGCCTTCGTCGGTATGAAACCGAGCCACCAGGTTCCGGACTTCCAGGACGGGGGTCACGGCAGGTCCTGCCTAGCCGTCGGATCCAAAGCGTCCTGCAGGCCATCACCGATGAAGTTCACCGAAAGGACCACTAGCAGGATTGCCAAACCCGGGAAGATAGTGAGCCAGGGTTTGGTGGCCATGGTGGCCTGGGCGTCCATGAGCATGTTACCCCAGGTGGGGGTGGGGGGCTGAACCCCCAACCCCAGGAAGCTCAGGGAGGACTCCAGGATGATCGCGTTGCCTACCGCTAAGGTGGCTCCCACCACGATGGGGCCGATGGCATTTGGGAGGATGTGCCCGAAGATGAGTCTCAGATTCCCGGCTCCCAGGCTCCTAACCGCCTCCACATAAGCCCTCTCCTTGATGGCCAACACCTCCCCACGAATCACGCGGGCCGTGGGCATCCAACTCAGGAGGCCGATGATGAGAGCCATTGATGAGACTACGGCCTGGGAATAGGAGCTGAGAACGATGAGGAGTGGAAGGGTCGGGATGGAGTAGACGACATCAGTGAAACGCATGAGGAAGTTGTCTACTCTTCCGCCGTAGAATCCTGAAGCCGCTCCCATGAGTGACCCCAATCCGGTGCCGATGAAGGCTGCAAAGATTCCGATGAGGATGGATACCCGTCCTCCGTAGAGAATCCGGGTGAACAGGTCCCGTCCCAGGTCATCGGTTCCCATCCAATGTGATAGCGAGGGCGTTTGCCGGATGGCTCCCAGGTCGATGGCATCGAATGCGTAGGGCGCGATGAGGGGCGCTACCATGCAGGCAGCCGCTAGAGTCAGGACCACTGCGAACGAGGCCACCGCGGGCCGGTGTTTCCGCAGCCGTCGCCAGACCAGCGACCCCGGGGAGCGAGGCGGTACTGCAACTGCCACTAGGGCTTCCGCAGGAGCGTCGGCGGAACGGGGGGCCCGGCCGTCACTCATAGCGGATCCGGGGATCCAGGATTCCGTAGAGCACGTCAGCCACGAGGTTGAATACCACCACCATGACGGACCCCATCATCAGGATCCCCATCAGTAGTGGATAGTCCCG
This sequence comes from Gemmatimonadota bacterium, assembly GCA_039589815.1. Classification (GTDB taxonomy): domain Bacteria; phylum Gemmatimonadota; class Gemmatimonadetes; order Longimicrobiales; family Gaopeijiaceae; genus JABDNZ01. The sequence continues at coordinate 2,207 of JBDHGR010000175.1, forward strand.
AGCGAACATGGCCTGGACGAACATCCGTCCGATGCCGGGCCAGGCGAAAACGGTCTCGGTGATGACGGCCCCGGAGAAGAGGGCTGCCAGATTCAACGCCATGATGGAGATGAGGGGGATGAGGGCATTTCGAAGGGCATGAATTCCTACCACCGCCGTTTCGGGGAGCCCTTTTGCCCGGACGGTGCGTACGTAGTCCGTCCTCAGGACTCCCAGGAGGCTGGAGCGGAGGTACCGTGACCATCCGGCGATGTACCGGAAAGAGAGGACCACGGCCGGAAGAATCAGGTGCCTGAGATGATCCCCGAAGGAGGTGTCTCCCACCGTCTCGGTCCCGGCCACCGGAAGCCATCCCAGTTTCACTGCAAAGACCATCTGGAGAATGAGGGCGAACCAGAAAACCGGCATGGCGATGCCCAGAAAAGACATGCCTGTTCCGAGGTGGTCGAATAGGCTGTATTGCCTGACGGCGCTAAAGACCCCGAGACCCAGGGCGACGATCGCAGCAAGGAGAAAAGCCGACGCCATAAGCTCGATGGTGGCCGGCAAACGCTCCATGATCATGGCGGCCACGGGACGGGTAGTGGAAAAGCTGATTCCCAGATCGCCATGGAGGGCAGCCGAAACCCACCGGATGTATTGGATGTGGACGGGTTGATCCACCCCTAGCCGCTGTCGATAGGCCTCGATGACCTCCGGGTCGATGAAGCGACCCGACTCCAGAAGGGCCCCCTCGGGTCCTCCGGGGGCCGCTTGGATGACGGCAAACAGCACGACGGAGATCCCGAATACCAACGGGATCATCTGTAGAATCCGTCGGCTGACGTAAGTGATCATCCGTGACGCGCTCTTTGAGAGTCGGGGGCTGGGAAAGGGTTCAGTCCCTTATCGTCCACTCGTAGAGGTTCCAGAAGCTCCCGAAGTTGGTGCCGCTGCCTCGGAAGGTTCCGATGTCCGTGCTTACCACCTCCGGAACCACATTGTAGTAGATGGGCAGCGATCTGGCCGCGCTGGCCAACCGTTCCTGGGCTTCATCCAGAAGGGGTTTTCGCTCGTCGAAGCTTAGGGCCCTGTCCGATGCCTCCATGGCCTCGTCAAGCTCCGGGTTGCAGAGACCGGTCATGTTGTTCGGACCACCGCAGGCATAAAGCCCGGTGAAGCTCGGGTCGGCCGGAAGGAACCAGGCGCTGACGATGCCCTCCCACTGGCCGCTCCGCCACTTCTGGGTCCAGGCCGCGCTCTCCAGTGTTTCGAAAGTCACCTCGATCCCGACTTCCTTCAGTTGGGCCTGAATGACCTGGGCGATAGCAATGCGGTCCGCGCTTCCGGCTCGGTTCAGAACCACGAACGAGAAGCGTTGACCGTCCTTCTCCCGGACTCCGTCGGGTCCTGGCCGCCAACCCGCCTCGTTCAGGAGACGCCTGGCAGAATCTTGATCGTACTCGTAGCTCATCACGTCCGGATTGTGATAGGGGCTGCTGGGATTGATGGGCGTGTTGGCGATGGTCACGGTACCCTGCATCAACTGGGTGGCGATGGCCTGGCGGTCGATGGCGTGGTATATGGCCTGGCGGATCGCGCGGTCGCTGAAGAGCCTCCTGCCCCCCTCGAGATTGATGCTCAGATCGAAGTGCATGAAGGTGTTTTGGCTCACAAGATGGATGTCGTAATCTTCCAACTCTTGGACCTCGATCACCTGGGTCGGCTCGATACGGGCGTAATGGTACAGGCCCGCTCTCATGGCGTTCAGGCGGGTGTTGGAGTCCGGAATGAAGGACCAAACGATCTCGTCGATCTGGGGATACTGAGTCCCGCGCCAGTAGTTTTCGTTCTTCACCACCCGGATGTACTCCCCCGACTTCCACTCGGCGAACTTGAAGGGCCCGGTGCCGATGGTTTCGGACCCACGGTTGTAGGGCACGTAGTTCACGATCTCTTCGGTGGTTTTCCCTCCCAGGATGTGCTCCGGCAGAAGAGCCTCGAAGAGCCCGGCATAGTATCCGTAGGTGTCGTCCCACCTGAAAACCACGGTGTGAGCATCGGGCATGAGGCAGTCGATGATTCCCAGGTATTGGTGACGGTTGTAAGTCTGAGAACCCTCGCTCGTGACAAAGCTCCAGGTGAAGCACACGTCTTCGCTGGTGAGCTCCTCCCCATCGTGCCAATACACCCCCTCGTGGAGTTCCCAGGTCATATCGACGGTGCCGTCATCATTCCGCACGATGAGACCGTTCTCTTCCGTGGGAATCTCCTTCGCCAGTACCGGGATGTAGGAGTTGTTCTCGTCGGCGGTGATCAATCCTTCCACCATCGAAAACGCGATGTCCACCAGATTCTGGCTTGTGAAGGCGTTCAGAACGTCGATCTCTCTCTCATAGGCCACCCGGAGGATTTTTCTACTTCCCTCCGTGGCTCCCCCAGTTCGGCTCTCAGACCGCTCCTCATCCCCTTCGGGACTGCAGGCTCCCACCGTGGCCGGCCCCAACCAGCAGGTTCCCACCAGTATTCCCAAGCGCATGAGCCGCTTCAATGGAGCCTCCTCACGCCAGGGCCGGCCTTTTCTTTCATCTCTGCCGCGATGAGAGACACCGGAATGGAGCCGTAGGAAAGGAAGTCGTCATGGAACCTCCGGAGGTCGAAGCCATCCCCCGAACGTACCGAGAGCTCCTTTCTCAGGTCGTGGATGGCATCGGTACCCAGCAGGTATATGACCGCTGCTCCGGGGAACATGCTGTTCTTCACGGCCTCGCCATGAGCCGCTTTTGCATCCATTCCCGCATGCTCCACATAGTAGTCCGCGGCCTGTTCGAGGGTGAGCCCCCCTTGGTGGAGTCGGACGTCCACCACACTTCGGGCGGCCATGCGTTTTCTGCCCTGCAGCTCGGCGATCTGCTCCAGCGGGGTGAGTGCGCCTGCGTCGCTCATGAGGTCGGTGGCGTAGCAGGCCCAACCCTCGGCCATGGTTCCCCCGCAGAACATGGCGATGCGTGAGGCACAATCTACCGCAGCGATCTGGCCGATCCGGGACCGAGACCGGAACGCATGCCAATTCTGAACGTGATGCCCGATGCTCCCATGGTGGATCACGTGGTTCAGCTTGATGACGCTATCGTTTGTGGCCCGTAATGACTCCTCCTGCTGCTCAGGGGGCATGGTGATGTCGATGGGCTTTACCAGGTAGTCGTGTACGGGGGGCCGGTTGAAGGCCGCAGGGGATCGATAGAAGAGGAAGTACAGAAAAGGTGCGGCTTCCCGGGCCCACTCCGGCCTTGGAACGTACCGGATGGGGAAGTCCGGCCATGTCAGGAGGGATTGCTCCTCGGCGGTCTCCCGGACCGAATCCCACATCTTCTGGTAACGGCCGTAATACTCGTCAACCGACGGGTGAAGGGTGGCCAGGCGGGATAAGGCATCCTTGATGTCGGTTTCCAGTCCAACAAGGGATGCCTCTGTTTCCGCCGAGACCGATTCGGCATAGGCTACGATTTCATCCGGATCCTGGGTCAGGAAATGCCCTTGCCTCAGATAGAGAGAGAGGGCTTCCTCACCGCAGGCCCAGCTGTCCACCGGGTAAAGAAGGAGGTCGGTCTCCAGATAGCGCTGGAAGTCCTGAAATGCAGCTGCGGCCTTTTCCGCACTCTTCAGGAAACCGGGCCCGGCTACAGGATTCTGAGTGGAGAGCTTTTCGACCCCTCCCCCGAGGAAAGCCAAAGCTCCTGTGCACTCCCTCATCGCTCGCCGAGTCCAGGCCGCGGGAGCCTGGCGCACGTTCTCTCGGCCCTGAGCGAGAACGGTCGGTATGGCTTCCATCCGCTCCCTGGCCACTTCGATTCGTTCCGCCAGAGGAGCAAAGTCGGTCAGGAAGAGAGACATCAAGCCAAAGACAGCCTCGCCGGTATAGAGGCTGGGGTTCCCCCTATGGAAATGGCTGGATTGGTATTCCCAGATCTGGGTTCGGAGGAACCCCCGGGCCAGACGGCGATCCAGGGCCTCGAAGTCAGTTTGATGCTCCGACGGAGATTCGGCTTCGGGCTCGCGGCCATCAGGGAGTCGGTCAGACCCCGCCAGGAGCGCCTGCATGTCTGCCAGGGTGTCGCCAGCGCCCTGCTCGGAGAAATCGGGTAGGCGATCATCCCAGTCGTGAACGCCGATGAAGGTGGCGTTTACGGGCCGGTGCCTGAAGTAGGAGGCGAAGAACCGATCAAGCCAGTCGGTCTCCACCGGCCCTTTGCCCCGTACTTTTTTGACCCGGTCCGCTTTCGAGCCTCGAGAGATGGAGTCTTCCAACAGCAACTCCTTTTAACCACGCAAGTGATGGGGGGACCGTCACGGGGTGTGAGAATGGGGGTTGCGTCCTGCAAGTGCCAGGGTCAGTCGGGGAGGGAGATCCGTGGGGCCGATCCGTTACCGATAAGCCTCCCTCGGCAACCCGAGCCGATCGAGCAGCTCCCCGAATCGCGGGTCTCCCCAGAAGGGACGGAAGAAAGGGTAGTTGAGGGAGAACGCCCAGGAGTCGTGTGTATCGACAGATCGGTTCAATAGTGTGAGGGCCTGATCGGCGTCTCCGAGGCTCGCGTAGACCAGAGCCAGGTCCCCTGGAGAGATGTTGGTGGCTCCTTCAGCCAGGGCGGCCTCCATTCTTTCGAGGCGATCCCGTGCAGCTACCTCATCCCCAGCCAGGGCGTATACGGATGCGGCTTGAAGGGTATAGTGGGGCATCTCCGGCGCCAGTGCCTCAGCTTCGACAGCGGCAGATATCGCTTCGGGAAAAGCCCCCGTTTGGGCTCGGGCCATTGCCAGATTGAGCAAGGAGAAGGGATCGTTCGGTTCAACGGAGAGAGCAGACTCCGCGTCGGCGATGATACCTTCCCAGTCGCCCATCTTGAAACGAACCTCAGTGAGTCCGATCCTCGGCCACAAGGCGAGTGGTGCCAGGGATATGGCTTCTTCCGCCGCTGCCTTGGCCTCCTCGAGTCTGCCAAACACCGAGAGGGGGAAGGTCAGGCTGTGATACCCCTGGAAGTCGTTGGGAGCCAGAGCGATGGTGAGCCGGAATTCCTCTTCAGCACCTTTCCAGTCGTAGTGATAGGCGAACTTCACCCAGCCCAAGGCCCAGTGGGCGTAGGCCAGGTCTTCGTCGAGGGTTGCGGCTCGGTTGGCGGCTTCTTCGGCTTGGGAGTATGCCTCGTCGGGGGGCATTTCGTGGAAGTTGCCAAAGACCACATAGGAGGTGGCGAGGAGGGCCCACGCTGCCGCGAAGGTCGAATCGGCCTCCACCGCAGCCTGAAACAGATTCAGAGCCCTGGATTGGTTTTCAAAGGACCACGGCTGCCGCCATTGAAAGCCGATGCCCCTCAGGTAAAGGTCGTAGGCCTCTTGGTTTTCGGTTCCCTGCGCGGCCAGGCGACTTCTTTCGTCCCCGCCCAACTCCGCTTCCAAAGCCTCGGCGATGGCCAGGGCGATTTTCTCCTGGACCGCGATGAAGTTCCTGAGGTCTGAGTCATAGTTGTCGCTCCAACGCTCGAACTCCTCCTCGGCGTCCACCAAAGCAGCTCTGATCCGGACCCGGTCGCCGTCCTTCTGGACGCTGCACTGCAGGACGTTCCTTACGTTCAGGACTCCCGCAATGACTCCAATACTCTCTTTTGATTCTTTGAAGGAGAACGCGGAGATTCGGGCCGCTACCCGGAGATCATGGATGGCCCCTATCCGATCTGTCAGCTCCTCGGCCAAACCGTCGGCAAAATACTCCTGGTCCCCAGCCTGGCTCAGGTCTGCACAGGGTAGGACGGCCACGGATCGTTCGTGGGGAGTGTCCCGTTGGAAAGGGAAGGTCATGCCGGCGGTGGCCATGGTGGCTGAGTCTTGGCTTCGGCCCCGGAGGAACATCACGCTGACGCCCATCGCTGCCAGGATGAGTACGAGCGTGGCCAGTTCACCTCCGCTGACTTTCTGTTTGCCCTTTTCCCCGTGATGCC
>JBDHGR010000176.1:0-13648 GCA_039589815.1 Gemmatimonadota bacterium
ACGTACTCCGCCAAGGGCCCCGACCTACCGCGGGACTGCCCTACCGTTCATACCCTGTAGAGAGAACCCCCGGGAAAGCACCACCACCCACCGCGTAGCGGTTTAGTTCAACTCCTCTTATCTCACCCGACCCTACCCCTCGCACACATAACCTGCAACCTCTTAGATGTCCCATTCCGATTTCCGTGGATCGGATAAGGGGTTAACTCAGGGGGGGTGAGAGCGCGGGCATTCCATACCCCACCCACTGTTTGTAGGACTGCCGCAGAGGTTCAGCGTTGATTCATATTCGTCAACCGCTGAGCTCAGAAAACCTGAGAGGGATGGATCCTTATTGAGATTCCCGGCGTTGGCGCATGGCCCGGAGTTGAGGAGGGTGGTCTCCTTCCCAGAAAGTTGATCCAGATAGGCCAACATCTTCGAGGGGCTGAACAGGAGGGACCCCTGGCCAGTGTTTGGTGAGGGGGGTCTACATGTAACTCTACATGTTCGCGTTCATGAATCTGGTGAAAACCCGGATCTGGGGTTCACCAAACTCATGCATTTTTCCCCAGAAGTTGGCTAAATTCATGAAAATGGGGGGTCTTGAAAGAGGCTTTGCAAGCCAGAGGTCGCGGGTTCGAATCCCGCTGGCTCCACTCCTCTAACATATTGTGATACAAGTATTTAGAAGCACCCCTTGGTCAGATCTTGGCGAAGGGGTGTACATGTGACTCTACATGTTCGGGGTGTTTTTCCGGCGGAAATAAACCAGAGGCACGTGGTCGCTGAGTCCTAGCCACGCCGTGTTGCCGAATGCGATGCTGGCGGTCTCGCCTGGGAGAAGTCCTTCCCGGTGGTGAAACTCCACCCCGGTCCGTCTCACCACTGAGAGGCCCAATTCATCACCCTCTCCGGTTGCGAATTGTGTCCTTTGGGGCATCAAGGCCAGCTAGGCTGCGCAGCGGGGTGCTCGGGTACGGAAGGCAAACCTCAATAGTGTGGCAGGACGATTAGACTACGAATGCGCTTGGTCGGAGCAGTCGAAGAAGCGGAGGATGACGGCCAGCGCTCCCCGGTGATGAATCTCGTGATCTAGGAGGCGGTAGATCATCGACCCAAGGTCCATCTCACCTTCGCCCGCCAACCATGAATACGGGATGAGCTCAGCGAGGCTATCGTTGTCCTGACCTAGTAAGAATTCGCGGCGGGTTTGTCGCAGATCCTGTAAGACCTGAACCTGGGCTCTAAACTCGCCTCTGTCGCTCACGACTCCCTGTCCGGCCACGCCCAGGTTCTTGGCACTGAACTTGGTAACGGATATGGATACCATTCTTCGGTCGGACTCAATCAGATGGGCGGCGATGTCGGCCGGGCTCATCATGCCCTCTATGGCCGTGTCATTCTCTCGCCCCTCAGGCACCTGCCTCAGGCGCTTCAGTGTAGAGTCGCGGACCCTGTCTGAGAATGCTGCGAGTCGCTCAAGATCGATTTGGTCCATTCTGGCGTCCACCGTTCAAAGGGTCGGAGAAGGCGTGAATGCTCGTCGAACGGTAGGTTCAGGCGGTGGCAGGAGACAAGAAGTGAACGTTCGGAGACATCGTTGACAGACTAGTCCGGGGACATAGCTGACAGATTGGGGCGGGGGGAGGGTTCTCAGATGTGAGAACGCGATGCTGGCGATCTCGCCCTGGAGAGGACCCTCCCGGTGGTGAGATGCCACTTACAGCCTTCATACGCGTGAAACGCCCAGCTCGCCAGCGATGGGCGGGTTAAACATTCCGGTCATCCACGGGTACCTCCCTCCAGTCCTCGCCTTGTCGTCCTTGCATAATCCTTTCCACACTTAACATCTTCCCTCTCAGTGGCTGACTGGGCTGGAACGGGGGGTCAGCTCTCACCGGAGCCATCAACGTGGCATCCGGGCAATCGTTCTTTTTGGCTTACAGGAGCCGATCATGAGGATGCCGTCGAGCTCTCCCCTTCTGTTGGCCCTCTTTTCGATCCTCACACCGTTGTCCTGCGGAACCCAACCGGAATCCCCATCGTCGGTACTCTCCGCTGATGGAACACCGATTTCCTATGCGGTACACGGCAGCGGCGAACCGGCACTGGTGTTCGTCCATGGCTGGTCTTGCGATCGAACTTATTGGGATGCACAGGTGCCGTACTTCTCAGGGGCACACCGTGTGGTGACCATCGACCTTGCCGGCCATGGGGAATCAGGAATCGGGCGAGAAGTGTGGAGCATGAGAGCGTTCGGCCAGGATGTCTCTGCTGTTGTCGAGGACCTTGGTTTGGAGGAGATGGTGCTCGTAGGGCACTCGATGGGAGGCCCAGTGGTAGTGGAGGCGGCGCGATTGTTAGGCGACCGGGTCAAAGGGATAGTAGGGGCAGACACATTTACCGATGTGAGTGTGAGATATTCCTCGGAACAGCTTCAAGCGTTTGTTCAGCCATTCCGCAATGACTTCAGCGGAACCGCGAGAGAGTTCGTTCGCTCAAGTTTTTTTGTACCGGCGTCTGACACCACACTGATCGGGTGGATTGTCGAAGACATGTCATCCGGCCCACCAGCTGTCGGGTTGGGCGCATTTGAAGGGTTGACCGCCTGGACCAATGACGAGAGCGCGGGTGCGTTTCGTGGGTTGGGCGTGCCTGTTCGTCTCATCAATTCGGACTATACTCCAACCAACCTAGAAGCCGGGCGGGAGTACACATCCTCATTTGACGCAGTCTTCATGTCCGGCGTTGGGCATTTCGTGATGATGGAAGATCCGGAGACCTTCAACAGTCTCCTCGCCGATATCGTCGAGGAGTTTTCACCTACCCCATGAATCACCTGTACGGGTTGAAAGACGATCGAGGAGCGACTTAACCCATGCCCTCTCCCTCCCTCCTCCAACGCCTGAAAGAGCGGAAGCTTGTGCAGTGGGTGCTCCACGCCTGGCGCCTCCCGACCCTGGAAACCATCTTATATTTGATCCAAACCACTCCCCACTGAGATCACCTCGTTGAGCGACCTCTTTCAGCGCGTCCAAACTGCGGTCGGCGACGCATTCTGCCTGGAGCGGGAAATCCAGGGGGGCGGTATGAGTCGGTTATTCTTGGCCATGGAGGCGTCCCTCAACCGGCAAGTGGTGATCAAGATCCTCCCGCCCGAGCACTCGAGTGCCGTCAGCGCTGCCCGGTTCAAACAGGAAATGGAGCTGGCGGCGAGCCTGCAGCATCCGCACATCCTTCCGGTGTTGGGAGCCGGGGCCCAGGAGGGTCTCCTCTACTACCTGATGCCTTACGTGGCCGGCGAGTCCCTTCGCGGGAGGCTCTCCCGGGAAGGGCCCCTCCCTGTGCCCGAGGCAGTTCGGTTTCTGGTGGAGATCACGGATGCGCTCGCTTTTGCGCACGGGAAAGGTGTGATCCACAGGGACATCAAACCAGAGAATATTCTGCTTGAAGGAAAACACGCCGTGCTGGCGGACTTTGGCATTGCCCGGGCTCTTCTGGAGGCCCAAAACGAAGAACGCCTTACCGTGAGCGGGATGTCGGTGGGGACTCCGGGATACATGGCCCCCGAGCAACTGGTGGGGGACAGTGTGGATGCCCGGGCCGACCTGTATTCTGTCGCCATTGTCGGTTACGAGATTCTCTCGGGCGCACCGCCTTTCTCGGGCCCGTCGGCCCAGGCGATTCTAGCCGCCCATCTCACGACCCCGCCCTTGCCGCTGCATGAGATCTGTTCCGAAGTCCCAGAATCGGTGAGTGCCGTGATTGCTAGGGCCCTGAGCAAGGAGCCCTCGGACCGGTTTGCCACGGCAGAGGAGCTCGCCGAGGCATTGAGCCGTTCGGTAGTGACACCGTCTGAGGCGACCCCGGCACAGTTAGCTCCCGGCCTTCAGCGACGGCGCTTTCGGCAACGCCTGGCCTTGGCCCTGGCATTGCTGATCATCGTAATCGGTGCGGGTGTCCTGGCCGTCCGCAGAGGACGGTCTTTGGCTGTGGATCGCGCTCTCCTGGAGCGCCTTGCTCCAATGGTGGAAGAGGAGAACCTGGACGCGGTGGCGCAGGTGCTCACGGAGGCTGGTTCCGACATCGACAAAGGGGCACTCGCCCCGATCCGCTCCCGTGTGGCCGGGTTTCTTTCCGTTTCGAGCACGCCTTCAGGTGCCGAGGTGACGGTTACAAGGGTCAGTCCCATCGAAACGTTCGGGGACCATCCGACGGATTCGTTGGGCACGACCCCTCTGGGGCCGCGGGCACTGGTTGCCGGGGAGTACCTCCTATGCTTCCACTTGTCGGAGGCCGACTCGCTCCTACGGGTGGTGACACTAGGTGCCGGAGATTCGGTAGAGGTGGCTTCGGTTCTCCCGTCCATCGATGACACCCGGGCCGGCTACGTCCCGGTGCCCGCCGGGCCATCGGTGGTCGGGAGCGTGGTGGATGCATTCCTCATGGGGCAGACGGAGGTCTCGAACGCCGAGTACGCACTCTTCGTCGCCGCAGGTGGGTATCGGAATATGGCCTTCTGGCCAGCGGCGATGACCATCGGGGGGCAGACTCTGAGCCGTGAGATGGCAATGGCCCTACTGGTGGATCGGACTGGTCTCCCCGGGCCTAGGAGTTGGAGCAGTGGGATGCCTCCCGAAGGAAAGCAGGATCACCCCGTGACGGACGTCTCCTGGTATGAGGCAGTGGCCTATGCCCGCTGGACCGGAGGGGAGTTGCCGACGCTCTCCCAGTGGTACCGCGCCGCCCTAGCTGATGGATCGGCGCCCTACCCGTGGGGAAGGGACGGTGGAAGTGTGGAGGTGCGCGCCAATTTTGGGTTTGCAGGGACGACGCCGGTGGGAACCCACCCCCTGGGCGTCAGTCCCTTTGGGATTCACGACATGGCCGGCAACGTCCGTGAGTGGATCGCGGACGAGGCTCCGGGATTGGGGCGGCGGCTGGTGGTCGGAGGGTCCTGGAGGGATGCAGCCTATATGTTCGAGCGGTCGCACCTCGAGGGTTTCGATCCTGGGACCGCTGGTGTGTTTATGGGATTCCGGGTCGTGAAGCCGGCGTCTCCGCAGATACCCTAATCCGGGAGGAATCAATGCTACGGTATTTATGTGCTTCGGCGATTCTCCTTGCCTTCACCCCGGGATCGATGGTTGGGCAGGCGTCCCAGGGTGACGAGTGGCTCCGCAACCCGGTAGACGACGCGACCTTTTCGGGTTTCCTGCAATTCTTCCGCTACGATAGCCAAGTACCGTTCGATGCCGAAGTCGGTGCACCTGTCACGGTGGATGCGGTTTCCCGAGAACATCTGGAATACCAGAGTACGGCCGATGTTCGCGTAACGGCATGGATGTACCGGGCTACCACGGGGCCCGAGGCCCCATGGGTCATCTTTCTCCATGGCGGTAGCGGGAGTGGCAAAGATGCGCCGTCTTATCGGCTCGTTTCGAGCTTCCTAGCTCGGGCAGGATGGAACGTCTTGGCACTCGATCTCCAGTACTTCGGCGAACGACGGACCGGTCTTCTCACCGAGTTCACCGAGACGGAAAAGCATGAGCACCTCTACAACCAGGAGGCCGCCTACCTTGCATGGGTTGCGCAGACCGTGAAGGACGTGGGTCGGGGAATCGACTATATCCTGGAGGAGCGAGGTGCGGCTCCCCACCGAATCGCCCTCTGGGGGCACAGCAGAGGAGCCCAACTTGCGTACATCGTGGGTGCAGTGGACACCCGGTTCCGTGCGGTAGCATCGGTGAACGGAGGCCACTTCGACGCCATGGAAACGGGCCATCTTCCCGCAGCCTGTGGAGCCAACTACATCGGTCGAATCAGCCCCCGGCCTCTCCTCCTGGTCAACGGTACGCTGGATGCGGACTACATAAAGGCCGTCTCGGTGGACCCGATGCATGCACTGGCCCGGGAACCCGTGGATGTGATCTGGCTCGAGACGGGGCATACCATGCCAACAGAAGAGACTTTGTCGGAGATTGCTAGGTGGTTGGGTGAGAAGGTGGGATAGGAAGGAGGCCGCGATCCGGCTGACCCCCCTGAGACGAGAACGGGTCCAGTGGTAGAATCTGGGCCGCGAAAAGTCAGGAGAAGAAGGTAGGGAGCTGACTCCGATCGCGTCTCCGCCATCACCGCTTCCAGGCCCTGCTGGAGGAATACCAGGACGATGTGAAGCATTAGCAGCCCCTCACACCACTGTGTCTCGAATGTGTCCCGGAAAGCGGCGGAAGGCGGCGGAGATAGGCGTTGGTGCATGGCTCGGGGGTGAGCACAGATTCCCCCTTTCCCCCGCGGAAGTCAGGTCACCCGGTAGCTTTCGGGCCTCCCGAGGCTGGTCATCGTGTTGAGGATCTTGCACGCGAGCTGGACCTCGATCCGTTGGCTTCCGAGAGATCGGCTCCTCATGCGCTGGCCTAAGATGCTCTTGTATCGGAACACGGCGTTCTCTACCAGGCTCCACCTGCTGTAGACTGAGCCGGTGTACCACTCCTGCCGCCCGAGCGTGATGCTGGCGGTCTCGCCCGAGAGAGGTCTATCCCGGTGGTGTTCTGCCACTCAGCTCCCTCTCGCCATTGAGACGCCCAGCTCGCCAGGGAGATCAGCCTTCTCGGACCTGCTCTGCCACGCTAATCCAGCCCATTACCGATCCGCTCCGGTATTCCCTGTCACCTAACCTGAATTACCGATAGACTTCGGAAACCACACAAATCGGTGAAGCGTTCAGAGATCCAAAATACGGCGGTGAACTCTTCCACTCCGACCTCGAAAGGAAGCCGTCCATGGGAGGCCAACCCACTTCAGATTCTCTCAATTCCTTCTATGAGAGCCTCGTAGCGGCTGCGTCCAGAGGTGACACTGCTGGCTACGTGGGCCACTACATGCCAAACGGTGTCCTGATGGCCCCCAATCGCCCGGCCATCGAAGGGCGTGAGGAGATTCGGGCCTGGTTTGAAAAATTCCAGGCCGCTCTTGAACTGAAGGTAGAGATCTTTGAGCAGACCCAGGTGGATGTCGTCGGTGAGGTCGCTCTCGTTCGTTACTTCTCAGCAGGGACTTACCTGAAGAAGAAGTCACAAGAGGGAGTGCCTTATGAGCAAAAATACCTAGATGTGTTACGGTGGGTTGATGGAAGATGGTTGATCGCCTACCACGCTGCGGGTAGCTGCACCTTCACACCGGGGGTATGGGACGAGGACTGGGAATCTGAATCCTAGGTTTAGGCGAGTGAGCCGGGCCCTCAAGCCTCGCTTTCGCTCTGAACTTGTGTAGCAGTATCCTGGACACCACGGGCCCGGCCCTCCGGGACCTCGCCGCTGGGGACTCCTTGCTACTTGCCAGCGTATCAGCGGCTCCGATCTTGAACCGCGGGTTCGTTACCACACGAAACCGGTGGACGAAGACACCGAATGTCAGGGGAACTCCCTCAACCTCCTAAGCCGAGACAAGATCATGAAATCAAGGGGTTACCTCACTCCAGTAACAGCGATCCTCTGCATCGGCTGCCTCCAGTCGCCAGTACCAGACTCCGGTCTCCTGGGGGTTTGGACCATCGCTCAGATTGAGTATGCCGATGGGGCGGTCAACACCGATCCGGAACCGAGCCAAGCCATCTTCACCGACTCGAACTACAGCTTGGTCTGGATTCCCCTCGCGTCCAGCATGCGCTTATTCCAAGAACGTTGGGTGCCAACCGACGCAGAGAAGGTCCGGCGTTATGGTGAGATTGTGGTGAACTCCGGCACTTACGAACTGGAAGGGGATTCCTTGATGACCCTCTTCCCAGTGGTTTCCAGAGTACCGGGATTCATGGGAGGAGGCAGATTCCTCTACGAGTTCCGTGTACGGGGGGACACACTGTGGCTCACGTCCCTCGACGAGTACTCCTATGACGGGATCCAAGCGCCTTGGGCAGCTTCGGATGACGGGGTGAAGCTGAGTCTCTCGAAGGTGGAGGATATAGGAACCGCAGGATGAGGTTGGGGAAGTGTCATGAGTTCCGGACCAGGCTCCCCCGGTTGGGCGGCCACGCGGATCGATTTCGTATGGTAACGCCCCCTCTGAAAAAGAGGAGCGCAAGGGGCCGAGGGATCCCCGGCGTCTGAACGAACGCCATCCAGACACGATCGAGAGGGGAACCGCCGGGGCCATGGACTTCGCAAGGGTAGCAGAAAGAAGGGAACTTCAACCGCCTCTTCGTGCGCTGGTCGGCACAGGATCCCGTGTTCGAAGGAGGTGGCCCATCCGGTTTGACGGCGGCCCGTATGTCGGGCGCCAGGCGTTACGTCGGGCGCACCTCCAGCAGGTGGTTGCTGTGCCTGTTGTGGAGCCAGTCGGGGTAGGTTCTTCCTTCTTTGAGCATCCAGAAGAGGTAGCAGCAGAGTTTTCGGGCGGCGGCCACGGTGGCCTTGGAGTTTCCTTTGGCCCGGGTGAGTCGGGTGAAGTGGGCCCGGACGGGCCCGGGTTTCATCTTGAGCGTCTGGGTGGTTTCCACGAGAGCCCAACGGAGCCAAGGACTTCCGGCCCTGGGCAGAGAGCCATGGGTGGTCTTGCCCCCGGAGCTTCGGGTGGTGGGCACGAGGCCGGCGAAGCTGGTGAGGTCGTGGGAAGAGGGAAACCGGGAGATGTCTCCGATCTCGGCCATGATGAGCATGGCGGTCTTGGCCCCGATGCCGGGGACGGTGAGGAGGAGCTGGGCCTCGGGGGTCATGTCGACGCGTTGCTCGATGCGCTTGGCCACCTTCCGGATGCGGAGTTCGAGGAAGTCGAGGATCTCCAGAAGGCCGTCGATCTGAAAGCGCACCTCGTCGGGCAAGGTGAGAGAGTCCATCCAGAGGCGACCCTGCTTGCCGAAGAGATCGGTGGCAGGGCTGGCGAGGTTGATCTCGGCCAGGTAGGCGTGGATGCGGTTCTTGATTCGGGTACGGCTGCGGACCAGGAAGGCGTAGCCACGCAGGAGCTTCCGGTTGGCCCGGGTGGTGGGGTCGGGGACCCAGATGGCCGGGAGCAGGTTGGAGCGGAGGAGATCGGCGAGCTTCCTGGCATCGATAGGATCGGTCTTGCAGCGGGCCTTGGAGATGAGCTTGACCTGACCGGGATCGGCGACCTGGACGGTGTAGCCCTGGGCCACGAGCCGGTCGTGGAGCCAGGCCCAGTGGAGGGTGGCTTCGACGGCGATGGTGATGGGCCCATCGAGCTCGGCCAGGACGGCAAACAGACCGTCGGTGGTGAGTCGTCGGTGCTGGACGACAACGTTGCCTATCGGGTCCAGGACACACAGAGTGAGGTAGCGCTTGTGAAGGTCGATACCGGCGAAATGGGACATGGGTGCCTCCGAGGGCTGTGGGTAGCACGAATAGATTTTGTGCTCCCGGAAACGGGACGCACGCTACAAAGTTGTGCACCCCCCCTCGGAGGTTTCCCTTTTTCATAGGATGACCTCGCCGGGCGGGAGTCGTAGGATAAGGGCGATCAGGTAGGCCCACGGCTCCGGCCGGGAACCGAATGGTTCGTTACCTAAACCGCTAATAGATACTGGTTCTGCCACCGTGAACAGCAAGGAGAGCGGTCACTCCTGAATTAGATAGGGTGGAGGGGAAGGCTCAGCCCACGGAGGCTCTATGTTCTCTTCACGAATCCGTCTCGCGTCTTGCGCCTTTCTCGCGTCGATACTGGTCACCAGCAGCGTTGGGGCGCAGACAGTCACTGACACGATTGCGCGAATCGACTCTGTCTTCGCGTGGTTTGACCGCACCGATTCCCCGGGGTGCATATGCGGAGTATTCCGAGACCAAGAGATGGTGTTCGCCAAGGGGTATGGGATGGGGAACCTTGAATTAGACGTGCCTCTGTCGCCTAACTCGGTGATCCGCGTAGCCTCACTCGCGAAACAGTTCACCGCGGCCAGCGTGGCGTTGCTCGCCCTAAAGGGGCAACTGGATCTCGATGCCGAGATTCACGTCTACCTGCCTGAAATGCCCGATTTTGGAGCCCCGATTACGGTCCGTCAGCTGATTCACCATACCAGCGGTATCCGGGATCATTTCGAGTTGATATCTCTGGTCGGGTGGACAGATCGTGACTACTACAACAATGCGCGCTTGTACCGACTCCTTACGCAGCAGAAGGAACTCAACTTCCCTCCGGGCACCCGCCATCTTTACAGCAATTCCAATTATGTACTACTGGCCGAAATCATTGAGCGAGTGACCGGGCAGAGCCTTAGGGAGTTTGCCGACTCAAGCATCTTCGGACCGCTAGGCATGGAACACACTCAGTTCGACGACGATTCCCGTGAGGTAGTGAAGAACCGCGTAACAGGCTATCAACGCCGCCAGGGTGGCGGTTACGAGCGGGTAGTGAGGTCGCGGGACGGGTACGGTGACGTCGGACTCCTCACAACCATCCGTGATCTTTCATTTTGGGATGCGAACTTCTACCACCCTCAGGTGGGCGGAGCAGAGTTACTTGATCTAATCCGGACCCCCGGCGTGCTCGCAAATGGGGATACCCTTGATTATGCCTTCGGGTTGACCCTGGGGTCCTACCGGGGCCTGGCGACCGAGATCATAACGGGGAGCCTTGGGGCGTTTAGTTCGGTGCAGGCTCGCGTTCCCACCGAGCAACTCACGGTAGGGATACTGTGCAACATCGGTAACGGTACCGCGGGCGGCCTGGCTCCGCAGGTTGCTGAGATCTACTTGGCCTCAGTCCTTGAGCCGGAGCCAGAGAGCCTTCTCGAAAGACAAACAGCTTCGATCATCGATCTTCCCGCGGCGGACCTTCAGAGGTTCGTTGGATACTATTGGGACGCAGATAATCGGGTGGATCGTAGGATTGCGATGAAAGAGGGTGTCCTTGTCCTGGGGCAGATGGAAGCCAAACTGGCCCCCATCGATGAGCATACCTTCGTGGTGCAGGACGTGCCGGTGTACGTTGAACTCGTTTTCGCCGACAATGCCCAGCAACTGACCATGACCCAGGGCGGCGGCACGCCCAGCGTGATGGGGAGATATGAGCCCGCTTGGCCGACAGAGGAGCAGCTAGATGAATACGTCGGTACTTATACAAGTGACGAGGGCCTCGCAGACCTACTGGTGACCCGCGAGGGTGAGTCTCTGATGTTGCACGTGCTGCACAGGGAACCGGAACCGTTGCGGCCGTTGATGGCTGACCGGTCTTCGTCCACTTGGCTCACGATTTCGTTCGACCGTTCAGGCAGCCGCCTCAAGGGATTGACTATCGATGGGGGACGCATCCTTGGAGTACGTTTCACGAAGCGAGACTAGGAGTCAGGTCCCCTCGACGCCCTCGTGGCATTGAATTCGGGCGTTCGGTGAAGCGGTTTAGGGGACGCCCGTTTCCCGCTCGGGCCCTCAGCCCTCGCTTTCGCTCCGAACTTGTGTGGCAGTATCCTGAACACCACGGGCCCGGCCCTTCGGGACCTCGCCGGGCGGTGAGTGCAGGATAAGGGCGACCTGACTGGCGCCCGGCTCCGGCCGGGAACCGAATGGTTCGTTACGCCACACGTCTTGGGGGAAAAGAAGATGGGATCGGGGGCGCCCAGCCTAGCGAGCCCCGCTCAGGTAATCAGCAGGCTTGAGAATTTGGACACCCAAGACTTCTTCCCCGAAGTATGCGCCAAAGTGCCGCAGATCTCCCGTGATCAAGTGCGTCGCCCCGGCTGCCGCTGCGCCCCCGAGAACCGGCCAGTCTTTTTCAGGGAGATCGATTTCTCCACGAAGCTCAGGAGGCAACATCATGGCCTCCCCAATCTCCACTTTCTTTAGGAGTTCTTCGAGTCGAGTCCGCTGGTCCTTGCCGGTGAGATTCCTCCGGGCTTCCTCAACGACATAGCTTGAGGTGAGGAGCACAGCGTTGGACACCTCCCACAACCGGGCCACGCCAGCGTCCGGACGATAGGCTGCAGAAAAGAGTACGTTTGCGTCAAGGAAGAGACGGTCCACGATGAGTTCCGTCTATGGGTGAGCGTGGGGAATGGTCTCCGGGTCCAGGCATAACCGCCTGACTTCCTCCAGCGCCCGGGCGTAGTCCTCCTCGTCCACAGCATTGGAGAGGATGAACTCTGCCTTACGCTCCGTGGAGTAGATTTCCAGGGCAATAGTAATTGCCGGGCGAATCAGGATACCATCCGGTGTTTCCTCGGCGATCACTTCCGATCCTTCCACCAACCCAAAGCGACGACGCAGGGACGCCGGGATAACGAAAGTGCCACGCTTCCCCACCCTACTTGCTTCCGACACAGCCATAGAACCTCCTCAGTATATCAGAATATCAGACATACTGAGATTCCGGTCAAGTTCTGGTGCGAGGAGTTGATGTTGGTTTGGGAACGAAGGGGAAGACGTATGGCGTAACGCCCCCTCTGAAAAAGAAGAGCGCAAGGGGCAGAGGAATCCCCGGCATCGGGAAGGGAATTCTCCAGACGCGAATGGAAGCGGAACCGCCGGGGCCGTGGGCTTCGCAGGGTAGCCGATGGAAGAGAACTTCAGCCGCCTCTTCGTGCGCGGTGTGGCACAGAATCCCGTGTTCGAAGGAGGTGGCCCACCCGGTTCGGCGGCGGCCCGTATGTTGGGCGCCAGGCGTTACGTCGGGCGCACCTCCAGCAAGGGTTGGCTGTGCCTGTTCTGGAGCCACTCGGGGTAGGTTCTTTCTTCTTTCAGCATCCAGAAGAGGTAGCAGCAGAGTTTTCGGGCCGCAGCCACGGTGGCCTTGGAGTTGCCTTTGGCCCGGGTGAGTCGGGTAAAGTGAGCCCGCACAGGTCCGGGCTTCATCTTGAGCGTTTGGGTGGTCTCGATCAGGGCCCAACGGAGCCAGGGACTTCCGGCCCTGGGCAGAGAGCCATGGGTGGTTTTCCCACCGGAGCTTCGGGTGGTGGGCACGAGGCCAGCGAAGCTGGTGAGGTGATGGGAAGAGGCAAACCGACTCAGGTCTCCGATCTCGGCCATGATGAGCATGGCGGTCTTGGCCCCAATGCCGGGGACGGTGAGGAGGAGCTGGGCTTGGGGCGTCATGTCGATCCGTTGTTCGATGCGCTTGGCCACGAGTCTGATACGAGCCTCGAGGAAGTCGAGGATCTCCAGAAGGCCGTCGATCTGAAAGCGCACCTCGTCGGGCAAGGTGAGAGAGTCCATCCAGATGCGACCCTGCTTGCCGAAGAGATCGGTGGCGGGGCTGGCGAGGTTGATCTCGGCCAGGTAGGCGTGGATGCGGTTCTTGATCCGGGTGCGGATGCGGACCAGGAACGCGTACCCGCGCAGGAGCTTGCGGTTGGCCCGGGTGGCGGGATCGGGGATCCAGATGGCCGGGAGCAAGTTGGAGCGAAGCAGATCGGCGAGCTTCTTGGCATCGATGGGATCGGTCTTGCAGCGGGCCTTGCAGATGAGTTTGACCTGTCCGGGGTCGGCAACCTGGACCCTGTAGCCTTGGGCGATCAGTCGATCGTGGAGCCAGGCCCAGTGCAGAGTGGCCTCGACGGCCAGGGTGATGGGCCCATCGAGTTCGGCCAGGACGGCGAAGAGGCCGTCGGTGGTGAGTCGTCGATGCTGGACGACACCGTTGCCATCCGGGTCCAGGACACACAGAGTGAGGTAGCGTTTGTGGAGGTCGATACCGGCGAAATAGGACATGGGGGCCTCCGAGGGCT
>JBDHGR010000177.1:0-8138 GCA_039589815.1 Gemmatimonadota bacterium
AGGTTCATGATCACCTGCTCCAACTGTCCCCGATCCCCGCGGATGCTTGGCTCGGTTGGGCCAGGATGAAAGCGGATTTCGATGTCCGTCCGAATCGTTCTCCTGAGAAGACTCTGAAACCTACCGACCATCTCATTGAGATCGACGGTCTCCAGCACCATGGGCTGCTGGCGACCGAACGCCAACAACTGCCTCACTAAATCCCTCGCCCGGAGAGCGGCGTTTAAAATCTCCTGGGTGTCGGCCCGTCTTTTGTCTTCCGGGGAGAATCCATTCAGGACCAGCTCCCCGTAACCGATGATGGGGATGAGGAGGTTGTTCAGGTCGTGGGCCACGCCCCCGGAAAGGCGACCGATAGACTCCATCTTTTGGGCAAGAAGGAGCTGTTCCTTGAGGTTCTTTTGCTCAGTGATGTCCCGGAGAAGGCCCAAGATGGCCTTTCCTTCACCGTAGTCGATCTCTGTCACCGACGCCTCGACCTGGATCACGCTCCCGTCCCGCCGTTTGATTTCGAACTCGTAGATACCCGGGATTTCTTCTCCCCTTTCCCTCTGCTCCTGCCGCTCCCGAATCACGGGCACGCTGCTCGGTGCCACCAACTCCCAGAAATCGAAATCCGGAGCGGCCGCCTCGTCGGCACTGACGCCGGTAAGTTCAGAAAAGCGCTGGTTCACCAGGTCGAAGCGCCCGTTGTAGAGAATGTAGGTCGCGTCACTCAACTGCTCGATTACACTCCGGAACCGCATCTCCGAATCCCAAAGGGCCTCTTCGGTCCGCACGCTCTCGGTGATGTCCCAGTTGGTCCCCACCGCCCGTATCGGGGTCCCGCGTTCATCCTTGAATAACCCGGCCAGCCCCCGAATATACCGTGTCTCTCCACTATCCCCTCGCACGATCCGAAACTGTGTATTGTAGGACCCCTGACCCTCGGCAAGGAAGGTCATGAACTCCTCTTCAGCCCTCTCGAGGTCGTCGGGATGCACGAAGTCACGCCATCGCTGGATCCCGTCTTCAGGGTAGAAAAGAGGAGTCCCGTGCAACTCGTACATGAGATCATCCCACTCGAGATGGTCGGTCACGAGGTCATACTCCCAAACACCGATCCGCCCCGACAGAGCAGCGAGACGGAGGCGTTCCTCGCTGGTCTTGATGGCTTCCTCCGCTCTTGTCCGTTCGGTGACATCGGCGAACATCACGGCGACCTCGTTGGGTGCGGTCTGGAAAGCGGAGACCTCGTAGGCCCCCTCGGCTCCACCGTGGTCGTAACCGAGATCATCGGTGTGCCATGAATGGCCGTGGGCGGCGGCGGCCCGGTAACGGGAGGGAATCTCTGTGTCGGCCAGGGGCGGAAATGCCTCTTCGATGGTTTTTCCGATGAACCCCGACGCATTGACTCCCAGAATCTCATTCGCAGCTGGGTTCGCAGCGGCAAACACCAACCTACCGTCTGATTGGAGCTGGTAGAGGAATACGCCCATGGGAGAAGACTCGACGATGTTCCTGAATCTCCTTTCGCTTTCCCTCAGAACTTCTTCAGCCTCCTTCTGGGATGTCATGTCGACGATGATACCCCGGATGCCCACCGGCTTACCTTCGATGCGAATGAGGGAGGCGTGAAAAAGGATGGGAAAGGTAGAGCCGTCCTTCCGGAGAGCCGTGTACTCGACAATCCCCGGGTCTTCCCCTTCCATCCTTCGGCGGAAGGTTTCCTGGGCGTTCTCCCGACACTCCGGAGCAAGCATGTCAAAACCCGAGAGGCCCCGGTCAAGATCCTCCTGACTGTATTCCCAGAGCTCGAAGGCGCGCCGGTTCACATAAGTCACCCTGGCGGTGAGATCCACTTCGAACACCGGTTCGGGAAGGTCCTCGGCCAATCCCCTGAACCATTCTTCACTCTCCTCCAGGGCCCGCCGGGAAGCCTCCCGTTCAGCCGTCTGCTTTTCGCGGAGGACCTTTGATATAATGAGACCGAAGGCAAGGAGGAGGATCAAGACAAGGACCCGGTGAAACACCTCCTCTGGAGACACATTGGTGATGAGCATCTCGAGGAGGGTGCCCTTCCGAAAGACGAACGTCTCCATTAGCCCGTCGAGGACCCAGGCAACGATGCCAAGGGCCAGGGAAACGCTGAAGATCCTGGTATTAAACCTCACGGATTGAATCCCCTATTCGCCTTTGAGCGCCCGAACGGGATCCACCGCGCCGGCCCGGCGGGCGGGCAGATAGGCAGCCAACACCGCCGTAAGGATGAGAACAACGCTTCCACCAAGCAAACCGATGGGGTCCGACGGTTCGATCCCGAAGAGAAGACTCTGCAGGAGCTTGGACGCGGCCAAGGACGTCGCCACACCCACCACCAGACCCACCAGCACCGGACCCAGGGCCTGACGAATGACCAAACCGTTGATCTCGCCCCCCGAAGCACCAATGGCCTTCCGCACACCGATCTCACGCGTTCGGCGGGAAACCGACAGGCTCACGACACTGAAGATGCCAACCCCGGCCAAAACCAGGCCTAGAATGGCCAGGACTGAAAAGAGCTCAGCATTCATCCTTTGAGTATAGAGGGCCCCCCGGACCACCTCCTTGTAGGAGATGGCATTCACGATAGCCAGGTGGGGTTCGAACTCCCGGAGCCACCGGTGAAGCATGGGAACCGCCTGATCCGGCTCTCCCACTGTCGTGACCAGAAGGGCGCTCCCTGATCCATACGCCTGTTGGGCGAAAGGAAGGTAGACCGCCGGCTCGGCCGGGATCAGGAAATTCCGGACCTTCGTGTCACCAACCACACCCACGACCTCGAACTCCTGATCTTCCGCGCCTTCATTCAGGAGCCAGAGGGGTCCTGCCACGGCGTTGCCATCAGGGAAGAGGCGTTCTGCCGCGGGGCGGTTCAGGACGGCCACAGAAGCTCCCCCAGCGCTATCTGACCGTTCGAAGGTACGGCCCCCGACCAGCTCGATGTTGAGTTTTCCGAAGAACCCGTCATGGACTCTGGAGAGAAGAACCGACTGTGGTTCTTCCACACCAACCACCCTCACGTTCACGGAACCATGACCTGAAAGGAGCGCGTTCCCGGAGACGGTGGCTGATCGAACCCAGGGCTCCTCGGCAATTCGTTCCTCCACTTCTCTGAAGAACCGTTCCCGGTCCTCAACGGTGATGGATGTGCTGCTGGTAGAGATATGACTTCCGATGAGATTCTCGTAGTCGAATCCAGGATCGATGTCTCCAGCGTTTGCCAGGGTTCGGAGAACCAGGCTCGACACGATCAGGAGAACCACCGAGAGGGCGACCTGAGCGGACATGAGGATGTCTCTCGGACCCGGAGTCTTTCGCCCGAATACCCCAGTGGGACCCTTCCTTTCGGCCGGATCAGCCTTGAGAACCTCCATCAGGTTTCGGCCCATGGCTTGGATGGCAGGGAGGCTTCCAGCAAGAAGGCCTGTGAGGAGTGATATACCTATGGCGAAACCCCAGACCCGATGATCGAGGGTGAATTCTCTTGAGACGGTCTCCCCCCAAACGCTGGGCCGGGCAAAGTAGGATCCCAGGCGGGCGCTGGCCGGAACGGCAATGGCGAGAGAGAGGCCGCCAGCCACCAGGGCCAGGAGAACGTTCTCGGTTAGGACTCCCCGTCCCAGGCGGGCCCGTGAAGCTCCCAAAGCGGCCTGTAATGCCATCTCCTTCCTTCCGGCGGAAAAAACCGAGAGGAGAAGGTTCGCTACGTTAGCACAGACGAGGAGCAGGAAACCCCCAGCAGCCAGCATGATGATGCGATTGGTGGAGCTTTCCGCGAGGCGAGATCTGGGGTCGATCCACGTTGCCGCCCGAAGGTGGGGTTGCCGAGGCGTTTCGGGTGGTGGGTACGCTTCGTCCAAACCCAGGGCCACCCGCAAAAGGTCCTCTTCCGCACGTGCCTCCGACATACCGTCCATCAACCGAGCATAGACGCGGACCAGCGGGATGTCGCGATTCAGCGCCATCTGGTCCCAGCTGACATATCGATCCCGGAATGACGAAACTGGAATCCAGACGTGGGGCCGTGAATCGGAAGCGGACCCTACGAACTTTGGGGAGGACACCCCCACGATGGTGTGGGGCCGATAGTTCAGGAAGAGCGTGGTCCCCAGGATCGACCTGTCCCCATCGAACTGGTCTTGCCACCAGGCGTAGGATATCACCGCTGCGGGCTCAGCCTCGGGCCGATCGTCATCGGCCGTGAGCATTCGGCCGATGGCGGCTTCTACTCCCAATACCTGGAAATATCCCCCGGCTACTGCATCCAGGAAGGCCACGACCGTCATTTCCTCGAGCCTCACGCTGGCTGCGTAGTATGACTGAACCGCCGCCACCGACTCGAAAGAGCGGGTCGATTCGGCGTAGTCCAGGTAATCCAGGTAGGAGACGTCAAGGTACGGATTCTGGTCGCTAGCCCCGAAGATCTGAACCAAACCCTCGGCATCGGCTCCTGGAAAGGTCTGATGGAACCCGTTCAGGTAGGTGAAGACGGAGATGCTGGCTCCAAGGCCCAGTGCCAGAATCAACACCGCGATGGCCCGGAAGAGGGGCCTTCGGACCATGGACCGCAGAGTGAATCGGATGTCATGAATCAGAAAGTCCATAAGACCCATTCATACTCGATTCGCCGCCGATGGAACAGGCCAGGCTCCGATCGCTGCGCCGGCCCGACTTGCCCGTCTGAATCGGGCCCCCCTAGCATGCCTGAGGTACGTCTGAGAAAACCACCTACTGACAGGAGAGACAGATCATGGAACGGAAAGAGTTTCTTGTCTCATCGGCCCTTGGGGCTGTGGCATTGGGGGCAGGGCATCTACCCGTGCCCGAGAGGCTGGAAGGGGAAAGGTCCCAGAGCCTCCCCCGGAAGATCCTGATCGCGGGTGGAGGGTTTGGCACCACTTTCATTCGCTACATGGCTGACCTGACCGGGAAAGAGAAGCCGAGGCTTTGTTATCTGCCCACAGCTTCCGCAGACAGGGACTCGGGCAAGATTCGCTGGTTTCAGAATTGCGCAGAGTTGGACGTTGTGCCGTTCGTCCAGGACAGCTTCATCAACAGCTACAGCACTCGGTTGAGCTGGGAAGAGATCTTCCTCTCCATGGATGGCATCGTGGTCTCCGGCGGGAATACCCTGAACCAACAGGCCATCTGGAAGGCCCAGGGCATCGACGAGGTCCTGAAGAGAGCCTGGGATCAGGGGATAGTCCTGGGTGGAGCCAGCGCCGGATCCCTCTGCTGGTTCGAGGAGGGCACCACCGACTCCAGGCCCATTGAACTGACCAGGGTGGAATGCCTTGGCTTCCTGAGAGGAAGCCACTCACCCCACTACGATGCCGAGGAGCAGCGGCGGCCCACTTACCACCGTCTGATTCAGTCAGGGGTTTTGAAGCCGGGCTATGCCTGCGACAACGATGCCGGCATCTATTTCGAGGACAACGAGGTGCGCCGGGTTGTTCGCACCCGCGAGGGCGCCAACTGCTACTTCGTCGACCTGGTCGGGGGCAGGGTGGTGGAGGAGCGGTTGGAGGGTGAGATGATCGGGTGAGACCGCGGTGTGGAAGTGCTGAACCCCTGGAAGTCAGGTGGTTGAGGTCGGAGCCCTTCCGGAAAAAAACTGCCCATATGGGGTAGGGAAATGGGTGGTGTCGCACCCCTCTGTCCGGGATCGTCCATGTCCTCCGAAACCCAGCACACGGCCCCATCCAACAGCCGCACATGGGCTTGGCGTGCCGCCTACGGGTTCCTCGCTCTCGCCGTCCTTTATCTGGGAGCGGCCTTTGTCCTTTCCCGATTCCTGAATCCGGAAGAGCTGGCGAGCTGGCTGGAGCCACGCTTGGAGACGGCCCTCAATCGGGACGTTGAGGTGGGGCAGGTGAAGGTGGGCTTTCTTCCTTTGGGATTCCGGCTCTCCGACCTCACCGTTTCCGACCCCACAGGCCTTGCTCCGAATCTGGTCCACGTGGGTTCGATGGACCTTCGCGTAAAGCTTCTTCCCCTGGTTCGGAGGGAGATTCAGGTGAGCCGGCTCACCGTGGACGGGCTCCGGGGCGACCTGAGGGTGTCCGATGGGGGTCGGTCGAACTTCGGAGACCTCTCGACCCGACCTGGGGCAGAGGCCGGTACCGACATGGTGGAACCCGAGGAAGGCGTGGGCCCCGGAGAGGAAGAACGGGACGCCTCGGAAGACGTACCGGATAACCGACAACGATTCGCCCTGAATCTTCAGGGCCTTCGCCTGGTGAACAGCGAGTTCCGCTATGTCGATACCGGGGACTCCGTCGAGGTGGGAATGGCCGACGTCGAGCTCAGAGCATCGGTTCGCCGAGGCACCGGGGGTGGGTGGCTTCTTGTCGGCTCCGCCGGTGGCGCACTCACTCTTCAGTTTGGAGAGGCCCCGCCCTTCCTGGAGGAGGTTCCCTCGGAGGTGGTGTTCGATGCGGAAACTGACGGGGAATTCGACGGGATTAGAATTCAAAACGGCGAGATCCGCCTCGGACGGATCGTTCTGGCGATGACGGGTGAGGTGAACCGGCTGCAGGATCCCATCCGGTACGTTTCTCTGGCCATGATCGCTGAAGCTCTGCCCCTCGCCGATCTTCTGACCTTTCTTCCCGACTCGGTCCGGGATGGGATCCCGGTTCAGGCCGAGGGATGGGTGGCAGCCGATCTCCGGGCGGAGGGAGAGGCGGGCGTCGGCGACGTACCCACCGTGACGGGAACCGTGGCTCTCGATGGAGGGCGGATCACCCTCGGGGGAAGCCCGGTCGCCGAGGGTCTCACCGCCGATTTGGATCTCGGCCCTGACCGAGCGATGCAGACCCAGGCTCACGCCACCGTCCTGGGCGGATCCCTCTCTCTGGAAGGAACCACGATGCTGGGATCGGGTGGGGGCCTGGACCTGGCCCTCCGGGCCACCTCCGACCTCGGGAGAATCGAATCGGTGGTGGAGCTCCCCGAGGGCGTCTCCGCTAAAGGGCAACTGGCAACCCAGCTTCGGATAGTGGGCCCGATAGGCCGCCTTCACGACCTACGTTTCCGCGGAAACGTGACGGTCACGGACCTGGTGGCGACCCACCCCGGCCTCGGGGTGCCTTTGGAGATCCAGGAAGGAGGGCTTCGCCTCGACGGGGTCAGGGCCCTCGTGCAGGATCTTCCCATCCTGCTGGGCGATGATCACCTCACCCTCTCTGGAGAGCTTCCCGACATCTTTGCCCTTCTCGATCCAGAGGCCACCGCCCAATTCAACGGGTCCGTTCATGGGCCTCGAGTCGACCTCACACGGCTCAGTTCCAGACCGTTACCAGACTCGGCCTTGACCTACGGAAGGGTGGCCTTTGCCAAGGTGGGTGGGCGGCAGGTGGCCGGCCGGAGTTTCCGGGATGCCGCGAGAGAGTTGGGCCTTACACGGCCGGATTCCCTGCCCCTGGCGGGGAGCGTGGCGCTGGCATTCGACACGGTCATCGATCGAGCGGGCCGGATGGAAGCGGTCCGAGGGCAGTTGGAGTTCGGCCCATCCTTTGTCCGGCTCTCCGAGGCCAGGTTCAACCGGTACGGCGGAGAGATTCGGACTTCCGCCGACCTTTCGTTGGCACCGGACGACTCAGCTCCGTTCTCCTTTCGCCTTCACGTCCAGAATCTGGACGCAACAGGGTTCCTTTCCCGTACTACCTCCCTCGGCCGGTTCGTTCGGGGGAAGATCGATGTAGAGCTGGACCTCATTGGAACGCTGGACGGACTCCTCCTCCCGAACCGACCCGCGCTGGTGGGATCGGGCAGCTTTACCCTCACCGGTGGCGGCCTGGCCAACGCTCCCCTCACCCAGGGCCTGGCCGACTTCCTGGGGCTGGAGAACCTGAGAGAGCCCACGGTTCGCGACTGGGGGACCGCTTTCGTCCTGGAGCAGGGACGGATCCGCCTGGCCGACGCCATCGTCCAGGGGGCTCCCGGATCACCGCGGGTCGGCGGGAGCGTGGGATTGGATGGAGGCCTGGACCTCCAATCGGTGTTCAGCCTTCCCTCGGATCGCGTGAGCACCGGCGCCCTCGAGCGGTTGGGTGTGGCGGGGGAGATCGCCGAAGATGTGGCTCAAAGGCCGGAAGTCGTGCAGGCGGTTCTTC
>JBDHGR010000178.1:0-8109 GCA_039589815.1 Gemmatimonadota bacterium
CCCCCCTTCCTTGCCCAACCCTGAACCGGATCCCATCCTCATCCTGACCCCTCCCGGTTCCGAACACCGGGAAAGGAATCGTGCGGTCTTCCCATTCACAGGTTCATCCCGGGAAATCTGAGATGCTGAGCATTAAGAGGGCTCTGGCGTTGGCGGCATGGACAGCGTGCCTTTCTTGGTCTTCAGTCGGTGCTGCCGACGGTCAGGTACCTACATCTGCAACCATTCCGAACCCAACCTTCGAAGAGGTACGTGGGACCATCCTCGAGGCAATATCCGGAGGTGATATCCCCTCCATGTCGGTGGCCGTCGCCAAGGACGGACAGATCATATGGGAGGAAGCTTTCGGTTGGGCCAATCGGGAAAAGATGATCCAGGCGACGCCGAACACCATGTACTCCATGGCATCCATCTCGAAGCCCATTACCACGACTGGCCTGATGATCCTGGTGGAGCGGGGGGAAGTGGACCTGAACGAGCCAGTGAATCGCTACCTCGCCCCGGCTCAGTTGACAGCGTATGAAGGGGACGCTTCGGCAGCCACGGTGACCCACATATTGAATCACACCTCCGGCCTCCCGGCTCACTACTCGGTGTTCTACCAGGATGAACCGCAGCGGCAGCCACCGTCATTCCCCGAGTCGATTCGTCGCTACGGCATTCTGGTTCATCCTCCTGGAGCCGTGTACCAGTACGCCAACTTCGGCTTCGCGCTGGCTGACCACGTCATCTCGAAGGTCTCGGGTGTGCCTTATCCCCATTTCATGAAAACCGAGGTCTTCCTACCCCTCGGAATGACCCACACCAGCGTCGATGTGGGACCGGGCCTGGAGGATTATGCGGCGATTCGGTACGACGGGGCGGGGAACCCGGTCCCGTTCTATACCTCCGATCACCCTGGAGCTTCCCAGATCTACTCCAGCGCCCACGACCTGATCCGCTTCGGGCTCTTTCACCTGGGCCACACCCAGCCCGATCAGAAGCAGATTCTCTCGCCCGAATCCATCCAGCTGATGAGGCAGGACAGCGACCCGAACCCCAGGAACGACCGTTATGGCCTAGGATGGTTCCTCAGGGAGGACGAGCACGGGTATGACGTGGCGTGGCACACCGGAAGCATGCGCGGCACGAATACGATGCTGAAGTTCGTCCCAGAGGAAGATCTCGCGGTGGTCGTGTTGGTCAACGCGGCCTCCGACCTGAGACAGAAGATTCCGAACGACATCATTGGAGTATTGTTGCCGGACTTTGGTGAAAAGTGGGATGCGGCCCGGGACCGACGGTCTGAACCGCGGGGAGCATTTGAACCCGTACCCGAACTCATCGGAGAATGGAAAGGCGAGATCACCACGTACGACGAGAAAAGACCTGTGACAGTGACGATCCAGGCCGATGGAGATGTGCACATCAAGATTGTCGGTCAGCTCGTCACGCTGTTGGATCGCGTCCGTTACGACGAGGGCTTCTTGTCAGGAACCAGCTACGGCACGATCCCGTCCAGCGATGCGCTGGCCCACCCACACAACATCAGCTACCGCCTGCTGCTCGACGGGGATCGTCTGAGCGGATATGTGACGACCGGATTCACTACGGATCGATCGTACGGAAACGCGTCTTCATACATCCGGCTCGAGAGGGCAGGTTTGAAGACACCTCGGTAGGGTCGATCGAGGAACCCGCCGGTCTATCTCAGGGTGATATAGAGCAACCCCGGAGGACCTCATGACAGTCTGGAAAGAGCTGCTCCGCAGACGCTTGCCCCAGGTCGTCGCCGTATATTTCGGCGTCAGTTGGGGGTTGTTGGAGTTCCTGGATTTTCTCACACAGCGTTTCGCCCTTTCTCCGCACCTTATCGACCTGGCGCTGGTGATCCCTCTTCTCCTTCTGCCCAGCGTCCTTCTCGTGACCTATTTCCACGGGGCGCCAGGGCAGGACGAATGGGTCACCGCCGAGAAGATCGGGATTCCGGCAAACCTGATCGCCGCCGCCCTGTTCTTGTTCTTCTTCCTTCAGGGGAAGGACCTGGGCGCAACAACGACAACGGTGGTGGTCACCGACGAGGAGGGTGTCGAGTTAGAAAGGGTGGTTCCGAAAACAGAGTTTCGGAAACGAGTGGCCGTCTATTTCTTCGACGCGGATCCCGCCGACACGGCGGCGGCCTGGATTCGGTACGGACTACCCACGGCCATCGCCGCTGATATTTCCCAGGACCTGTTCATCGATCTGCGCACGCCCCCCCTCTTTGCCGACCGTCTCCGGGAGGCGGGGTTCGGGGAGATGGTGGGCGTTCCGTTCTCCTTGGAGAGGGAGATCGCAGAAGACCTCCACTGGGACCATTTCGTGACGGGATCGGTGGCGACCGTGGATGGAGAGATTCAAGCCACGGTGTCTCTACACGACGCTCCGCGAGGCCGCCTTCTGGAAGAGCACACCTACTCGGGTACCGATGTCCTCGCTTTGGCCGACGAAATCTCGGCCCAACTCAGGGAGGACCTGAAGATCCCCGATCTCGGTGTTGACGGAGCCCCGGACCTTCCGGTCTCAGAGGTCCTTACCGACTCCCCCGTTGCCTACCGGCTCTCCATCGAATCCATGATCGCACTGCAGGTCCACCGGGATTTCCCCCGCGGCACAACCCTCATGGAAGAGGCGGTGTCCAGAGACCCCACCTACGCCAGCGCCCAGGAAGACCTGGCGACTCTCTACCTCTTGATGAATCGGGCCAGCGAAGTCGCAGGCCCCATGCAGGCAGCCATGGATCACATCTACCGGCTCCCAGAGCGGGCCCGGTTCGTGGTAAAGTCCAACTACTATCTCCTGGTCAGGCAGGACATGGAGAGGGCCATGGCAGCGCTGGAGATGTGGGCCGACCTCCTTCCAGACGACCCTATGGCCTTTCAGGCCCTGCTCCAGATCCAGACCGTCAGAGACGATAAAGAGGGAGCACTCGGGAGCCTGGAAAGAATCCTGGAGCTCGATCCCGCCCAAAGGGATATCCTCCTTCAAATCGGGGATCTAAGGGAAAAAATGGGAGACTTCACGGCGGCAGAGGACGCCTTCCAACAGTACGCAAATGAGTTCCCGGAGAACCCGGATGTCCTGGCCCGGCTCGCCGAGCTGTCCCGCAGGTCCGGCAACATGGACCAGGCCCGGGCGTACTACGATCGGGCCCAAATCCTGGCTCCTTCGGACGTTGGGTTGATGGTAGGTATGGGGACTGTGGACCGGGGGGCAGGCGATTTCGGAAAGGCCCTGGAGCAGCTCGAGGAAGGCATGGCCACAGCCAGCACCCCGGAAGAGCGGGCCCAGGTCTACGCGGCGTTGGAGGCCTACTACCTCACCCGCGGCCAGGTCGGCAGGACGATCGAGTACATGGAGCAGCGCCTGGCCGAAGCTCAGGATTACCTCCCCGTCTTCGTAGCAGCTCAGCACCGGTTGGTCGGTGCAGGTACGTACGCCGAGGCAGGTAGGGAAGAGGATGCCTTCGCCCTGGTGGCGGAGGCCGGGAGCCAGCTAGCGCCTCCCTTCGACGGGATGACACCCATTGGAGAACTGGAAATCCATCTAGCCTTGGAAGATCCCGACGCCATTGAAGCCACCCTCCCCGGCGTGGAGGCATTCATCACGGCCCTCCAGTATGAAATCCTTCGTCCAGCCTTGGTCAGGGCCCAGGGAACCGTTCACGAGTTGAGGGGGGAATACAGGGAGGCGATTGGACTCTACGAGGAAGAAAGGCGGCTGAGCCCGTCGAGCACCACGGTTCCCATGCGCTTGGGCCGGTGCTACCGGGGGCTCGGGGAGTACGAGGAAGCGGTCTCCCTCCTTCAGGAATCACTCCAGGCCTCCCCCTTTGGACCGCGGGTGAACTACGAGCTGGCCCTCACCTACGAGGCCATGGGCCGGCTGGAGGATGCACGTACCCACTTGACCCGGGCTCTCGAAGTGTGGCGCGAGGCGGATTCCACATACAAGTGGGCTCAACGGGCTCGGGAGGCGGCCGAACGTATAGGGGGTTGATCAGAGCGTTCCGATTGGGCCTGGGTGACTGGAGAAACTCATCCAAGCAGCCCCAGTGCATATTCGAGCTGCCTGTCTCGTCCGTCTTCGACGTCCCCCTCCGTCTGCGGAACACGGATGTCAGGGACGATCCCAACCAGCTCCCAGGGCACGCCGTCATATCGGGTTATACACCCCGTAGGTATGTGAATCATCTTGCCGCTGGGTAGGCGGCGGTCCCCGCGAAAATCTCCTCGGTCGTTGCATCCGGCTCCCGCCGTCGTGTCACCGACAAGGGTCACGTTCGGCAACTGGCCCATGACCTCGGGGAACAGCTCACCTGAGCTGAGTGAGGCTCCGTTCATCAGCACCACGACGGGATTGACGTATCGGTAGTCGTTCACATCAGGTTGGATTGGCGGCCAGGATTCGAACAGGACTTTGTCTGCATAGAAGGCCAGAGGCCAGGCCATTTGAGACTCGATGAACATACTCACGACTGCACCCACCTTGTCGTGGTCCCCCCCCGTATTGTTTCGGACGTCGAGGATGAGGCCGTCCGTCCCAGCGACAAAAGCCATCACCGAAGGGAAGTCATCCATCATGTGGTCTTTGTTGAAGTGCGTGATGCGGATGTAGCCGACGTTCCCGTTCAAGATCCCGTACTCGACCCCGTCTCTTCCAGCAACGAGCAACTCGCCCTCGAAGTAGGTCCGCACGAGTTGGGGACTGAATGTGTTTCGGTCAGCTATCAGGCGCGGAGACACATGCGGGAAGAACCGGGCGCCTCCGTTGGTCTTATAGTAGAGGTGAGGGTCCTTGAGCACCGACAGCATGTCGTGCAATACCTGGTAAAACTCGTCTCCCAGAGCTGCCTCGGCCTTGGGACGATACTCGGCATAGACGCTACCCCAATTGACCTTTTTGACATCGAAGACAGGGTAGACCGAGTCCACCCACGCCCAGGCGACTTCGAAGTCTGCAAGGTTTTGGTTCGATTCGGCAGGGGATACGATCCACCCCTCGCAGCCACCAACCACAATTCCCATGAACGCGAATGAAAGGCACCGTGCCATGTCGATCCTCATTGCAGACCCCCGCCTCAAAAGCCGACCGTGAAACCAGCCAGCACGTTATCACTCGCGGACAACAACGGATCCCACGGTCCGATACGAAGGACCTGGAGCTCGTATCCAAAATCCATGGATATGCGATCCGTCAGTCCGTAGCGGAGCCCGAAACGAAGATTCGCGTTCGTACCGGACGGGAAGGTCAGGAAGCCAGCCGGGGATTCCTCATCAACGTCCTCATCGATATCGATCATTCGCAGTCCCAACGAGAGAAGGCTGGACCGCAGCGAACCGGCCAACTGAAACCGATCGGTAATTGGGAGGACCAGGGTGGAATTGACTCCCACCGGGAGGAGTATCACAAAGGAATAGGGAATCTCCAGCTCGCTGAATGCGATATGCAACTCGCTGAAATGCATGAAAAAACCCGTGGACGGGCCAAGAAACAGGGAGGCGTCTCTCGAGAACAGATCAAGCGTCGCCACGCGATAGAGGTAATCCAGGTTGAGGGAGAACGACGTGACCCCGGCCGAGATGTTGTTGTTGCGTAGTTCCGAGGAGTTTCGGTATTCCACACCAATGCGGTAACCGCCGCCTTCGCGCGACCGAGCCCAGGTCGATGAGAAATACGGAAGCGTACCCGTGTACTTCTCGGTCGAAAAGTATTCATCCCGGACGGAGTATCGTCCCAGGCCTGCCTTGATGGAGAGGCCGGATGGGAATGGGACCTGGGCGCCGGGCGGCGTCTGAGCGTGTAAGCCCCCCGTGAGTACCAGGAGTGAGACGGCCAATAGGAGTATAATCGATCGGCGCATGTTCAGCCTCCGGTTGGGCCGGGGATGCCGTGGTGTCAGGAGTCGTCTCCACTCCTCCGCCTACTCCGCCCGTAACACAACTACCGGATCGGCTCTGGACGCATGCCGGGCCGGCAGGTAACTCGCCACCTGACCCACCCCGAGCAGTATGGCCGGAACCAGGGAGAAAACCACTGGATCGAAAGTCCCCACCTCGTAGAGGAGCCCCGAGAGAAGCCGCGTGGCGGCCAGCGCTGCTGTGAACCCGATGACAACTCCCACGAGAGTCGTCATCAATCCCTTGCCCAGGACCATCCTCACTACCTCTTTCTCGGAAGCCCCCAACGCCAGGCGCACACCAAACTCACGAGTCCTCTGAGTGACGCTGTACCACATCACCCCGTACAGCCCGACGGTGGCCAGGACCAGGGCCAGGACACCGAATGCACCAATCAGGATCGCCGGGACCTTGGCGTTGCCCACGGTATACTCCAGGTACTGACGGCTGGTCAAAGCTGTGGATGGTGGCAGGCCGGGAGCGATCTCCCGCACCGCAGACGAGAGTTGGCGTGTCAGAGCCGACGCATCGCCCGGGGTCCTCACCACGAGATTCATGCGTTCGACGTACTCGCTCTGGGTGAGCGGCAGAAGGAGATAGGATTCGGGCGTCTCTTGAAGGGTCCCGTACTTCCCGTCCTCGACGATGCCCACCACCGAATAGGTGATCCCCAGATCGGCCTGAACGGTGCGGCCGAGAGGATCCTGATCAGGCCAGAAACGCCGGGCCATGGTCTCGTTCACCATGGCGACGGGATCGGCATCCTCGGTATCAGATTCGTCGATGGCGCGACCGCGGAGCACCCGGACCCCCATGGTCTCGAAATACGCCGGCGAGACCATGTTGCGCTTAACCAGCATCAGCTCATCCGGGGCCGCCTCATACCCATCGATATACACGTCGTGATGTCCGTGGGTGATCCCCAGCGGAGCGAATGCGGTTAGAGCTGCACTTTCAACTCCTGGCATCGACCGCACCCGGTCCAACAGACGTTGGTGCAGGTCTCTTCCCTCGGCCTCGTCGTATTGACCGTATCCGAGGTTCATCGGCATCAGGACGCCGTTGGGGAGGTCAAAACCCGGATCGATAGCCAGCGTGTTGCTCAGGCTCTTCATGAAAAGGCCCGCACCTGCAAGAAGCACCAGTGAAAGGGCCACCTGGGCCACAACAAGGGCGCTCTGGATGCGAGCGCTGGCTCGTGCCTGGCCCGAGCCGTGCCCCTGATCTTTCATGGCATCCGACTGACCGGGCCGGAGCACCTGAAGTGCGGGGGCGAGCCCGAATACCACACTCGTCGCCAAGGAAAGCAACAGCGTGAAGCCTAGAACCGGGAGATCCAGGTCGATGAGGATTTGTAGAGGCACTTCCATCTGAGATTGGATCGTCTGCAGTGCTTGGAGGGCAAAAACCGCCACCACCAACCCCAGCCCACCGGCAAACAATCCCAGAAGGACACTCTCGACCAGCAGTTGCCGGACAATGCGAAATCGGGATGCTCCGAGGGAAAACCGGAGTGCGATTTCGCGGCGCCGAGCAGTGGCCTTGGCCAACTGGAGGTTCGCTACGTTGAAACAGGCCACCAGCAACACGAAACCCACAACCGCGAGGAGGACCGCTAACAGTCTGCTAGCGCCCTCCGTTGCCTCAGGGGACATCAAACGACTCGCGTTGAGCTCGCCGACCACGATGCCCTTGTTCCGGTTCGTTTCCGGGAATTCCGTCGCGAGGTTTGTCGCCAACACATCCATCGCGGCCTGTGCCTCGGCGGCGTCGACACCCTCCTCCAGACGACCGACGAGTTGCAGCCAGGGATCGACGCGGCTCTGGACATTGGGAGAAAAGGGAAGTGCCTGGTCCACAGTGGCGAGTGGTGCCCACAACGCGGGTTCGATCACCGGCATGAGACCCACGAACCCGACCGGAGCGACCCCGATCACCCTGAAAGGGCTGTCGTTGATGCGCACGGTTCTCCCCAGGATCTCGGGATCGGACTCGAACAGATTCCGCCACGTGCCATGGCTCAGGACCGCAACGGGATACGCCCCGAACGCCTCATCTTCTTCCGGGAGGAAGGCCCTTCCCAGGACGAGATCCACGCCCAGAACCTCGAAGTAGTCCCAACTCACCAACTGGCCCGCCATGACGCGGGGGGCACCGTTTCCGGCAACCGCCATCGGTGCGATGGTGTGGG
>JBDHGR010000179.1:0-8097 GCA_039589815.1 Gemmatimonadota bacterium
GGGCCGACGTGGGTCGGAACAGCCACATGACCAAAACGCTCCATCTGTCGGATTACGGGAATGGGAAGCCGAAGATCTAAACGAAACAGGAGGTCAAGTCTAGCCCTGACTGGGTAGCTGAGCTAAGGAGATTTCACCCGAAAAGCCCCAAAAAACCAGGAGCGAGCAGGACCGAAAGACCTGCCAGGCCCCAGCCGACCACCACGTCTCCAGGGTAGTGGACTCCCAGGTAACACCGGGTCAGGCCGATGGCCATGCCCAGGGCAAGGACGAGAAGGCCCACAGGCATGGGGAGGGCAAGGGCCAGCGGAAGGGCAATGGCAAACGCGGCCGTGGCGTGCCCCGAAGGGATACTGAACCGATCCGGGGCCTGGATCAGGGAGGTGATGCCCACGGGAAGGTCCGGACGCGGGCGGGAGAAGAAACGCTTGAGGACCTGAGCCACCAGGAAAGAGAACGCAAGGCAGAAAGCCGGCACGTACTGGCGACCGCCGAGATCCCCGGCCACACCAAGGGCAAGCCCGACTGCCATTGCGATAGCCACCGGAGGATCCCCAAGCCGGGTCAGAAGCCGGACCAGCGTGTCCAGCCATCCCAGCCTGCGAGTGACCACGGCATGGAGCAACCTCTCGTCGTACTCTCCTAAGCGTAGGATCCAAGCGGGCATGCAGTTCCTCTGAGATCGATCCCTTCAGGGCCTCTACGGACGTAAAACGCTCCTGTTTCAACCTAACCGTTGGGAACCTCGGGCCCCGGGGGGGTCACCGTGTTGACGAGTTTATCACCAGAAGGGTAAACGGGAGGCTCGAATCGCGGCAAGTGGTGGCACCTGGGATCAGAAACCGAAGCCAACGACATCTTCCGAACTCGGGCCGTCTCTATGGACCACCCATGAGAGAGTCGGATACATTCGGATGGACCTAACCGCCGCGTCAGCCCACGGAATCCCATGACCAGCTCCGAGAACACCCCCAGCGAGCCAGATTTTTCGGAGGTGGTCCGGAAGACGGAAGGCCTGCAACCGTGGCGACGGGTTTTTCATGCCACCAATGGGACCCTGGTCGTTTTGGCCGTGGCCGTTTTAGGGCTCAAATCCTCTACAGCCATCATCATCCTCGCAGCCGTTCTGGCGTTCTCGGTGATCCTGGACGTGGCCCGCCTGTTCGATCCGAAGGTGAACATCCTCTTCTTCAGAGCCTTCTCCTCCCTGGCCTCCCCCCGGGAGGCAAAGAAGATCGCATCGTCCACCTGGTATGCCCTCTCCTTGCTCCTCGCTCTCCTCCTCTTCCCACAACCGTACGCTCTGGCAGGGATCCTGGTTCTCGCGTGGGCTGATCCTGCCGCAAGCGTGGTGGGCCAGAAATGGGGGAAGAGCCCGTTCCTCGCCGGATCGGTCCGGGGCACTGCCACTTTCGTGCTCGTGGCCTCCTTGGCCCTGCTCCTCTTTGTGCCTTGGTGGATGGCTCTTCCGACAGCCTTCGCGACAGCTCTGGTGGAGGCATCCCCTCTCGACCTGGACGACAACCTCATCGTACCCCTGACCACGGCGGGAATACTCTTCCTCATCGGGTCGTGGTTTTGATGTCCACCAACCGCCAGAGGAGCTCCCGGGCCACATAGCCCAGGTTCGTCTCTCCTCCCCCGTAATTCCGAAGGAGAATCACCCCGATTCCGCTCTCGGGCTCAAAAACAAGATTGGCGTTATACCCTGCAACCGACCCACCATGGCCAATCAGGTCGGGTGATCCCTCACGTTGGGAGAGGGAGAACCCAAAGCTTTATTGGCTTCCCTCTTCTGGCGTCTGAGAGATCCTGACCAGGTCCCTCCCTTCGGGCCCCAAGACAGGCACCGTGGCCGCACCGGTGAGACCGGCCACGAACCGGCCCAGGTCCCCCACCGTCGAATAGACTCCACCATTCGGGACCTTGTACCCGCGACCTACATGCTCGAAGTAGGGGGCCGCAGCATCTACGGTTCCGTCCCGGCGGCGTACGTACCCGGTGGCCAACTGCTCTGCGATGGTCGGCGTGACTACGAACCCCGACGAATGCATGCCCAGCGGCCGGAGAATGCTGGCATCAACCAGCTCCATAAAAGGGATCCCCGTCACTCTTGAGAGGGAATAGCCGAGGATTCCAAAACCGATATTGGAGTAGCGATAGGATTCCCCCGGGGGGCCATAAAACGAAGTGGTGGGAATGGAGGCCAGGATCTTGTCCTCCCAGTACTCGAGAGGGCCCTCGGCCGAGCCCTCGAGCCCTGGTTCCCGGATCAAACCCGCGGTGTGGCTGGCCAGATGCCGAAAGGTGATCGGGTCCGCTCCCACTGGTCGTTCCGTCAGGCCAGCCAGCTCCGGAAGGTCGTCCACCACATGATCGTCCAGCCCCAGGAACCCCCTCTCCCAAAGCTGAAGCAGTGCCACAGCGGTGAAGGACTTGGAGATGGACCCAACCCGATAGATCGTGTTCACTCCGGCGGGAATCTTTCGCTCCACGTCCGCCCACCCGAACCCCTGGGCCCAGACCAGGTCCCGACCCACCACGACCCCGGCAGAGATTCCACCGACGCCGTCGGCATGGACGTCCTGGGCGATCTGGAGTGCAAAGTCCGATATGGCCTCCTGCCACTCGGGCGAGGCGTTTTGGGCTTCTCCAACCTGGGGGCTGAGAATCAGGACACATGCGATGACGAAGGACAAAAACCGTCTTCGGTTTTCCATCGTTCTTTCACCTCCAGACATTGACGAAGAGAAGCTCGGCGCGAACGGACACCCGACTCCGGACAGCCAGATATCAGCCAATCGAAACACACAGGGTATCCCGGTGATAGAGAATGAACCGCCGCAGGAAACTCCCGATCCTGTCAGCGCCTTCAAAACCTGCGGCCCTCGCCGCTTCCTCCTCGACTTCCGCCGGGATGTCCACACTCTCGGAGTAGTGTTTCAGATCTTGGTAGAAGCCGAGGGTGAACGAATCCCATGGGCCCCCCGCCTCTCGGACGAAGATCAGGTTCTGGGGGCGACCGATGCCTCGGAGGTAGTGGTTTTCCATCCGCCGTTCCTCCAACAAATCCCGCTGTCGGCCTGCGAGGGCCACGAACATCTCCACGTGGTAGAAGTCATTATCGCCAAAAGCTGCCCCCACCACCTGGGGATCCGGACCACGTACGAACAGTTCGTCCCGCCAGGAAGTAAGCCGGTCCACCTCCCGCTTCAAATCCCCCTCCGAAAGCCCTTTCTGGGTACCTGACTCCAACCGCCGAGCTGTCCGGACAGGCTCGAAGTATTCATGGAGACTCCCTATGGGGTAAAGGAGGAGGAGATCCCACTGAT
Organism: Gemmatimonadota bacterium; assembly: GCA_039589815.1. GTDB lineage: Bacteria > Gemmatimonadota > Gemmatimonadetes > Longimicrobiales > Gaopeijiaceae > JABDNZ01. The sequence goes on from JBDHGR010000179.1 coordinate 3,333, forward strand.
CCCCTTGGGTGTGCCGCATCCAAAAGGGAAGCGGTTCGTTCACATCGCCCAGAAGGTCCCTCTCTTCCTTCAGGAGCTCGATGAGATCCAGAAGCCGACCCGGGGCGGCCCTCAGCATGACCACATGGTACATGTAGGCTCCCTCCAGATTCTCCGCAGACTGGGAGACGGGGTCTGAGGGGGTGTCTCCAGGGTTTACCTCCCCTGACGTGGGGCTGCAAGCCAAAGCAGAGAGAGCAAGAACGAGGATCGGGACGGATGGTGGGCTGCGCATGCGTGGCTCCTTGAAACAGACGAACGGTTCGAGAGGGGAAGCCTGGCGACTGGGGTTTGGATTCGCAACGTTGGCGAATTCCTGAAGAGATCGCAGATGGCCCAGAACACCACCGCTACATATCCACGGACCCTTGCCACTTGACGTCTTGGGAAGCAGCTTCTTCCCGAGTGCCTTCCAAGGCAGAAGCCATATCCCGTCGGCGGGAGGGTTCCCTTTGAAAACCGTGCTTCTCCTCCGTCACGCCAAGTCGAGTTGGGACCAACCACACCTGCCGGACCTCCAAAGGCCTCTCGCACCTCGGGGACAAAAGGCAGCCCCCCGGATTGGCGAATACATGGCTCGGAACGGGCTTATTCCGGACATGACCCTCTGTTCCACCGCCCGCAGAGCCGAGGAGACCTGGCACCTGGTCTCCGGGCACCTCGGGGATGAGGTCGAGGTGGAGATCAGGGACGACCTGTACCACGCCTCACCAAGGAGCCTCATCGCCATCATTCAGGCCCTCTCCGCCTGGGTCGAGACAGTCCTTCTGGTCGGCCACAATCCGACGTTCGAGGACCTTGCCCTGACCCTCTCGGGAAGCGGCCATGAAGAGCACCTGGTACAAATGGCACTGAAGTACCCCACCGGCGCTTTGGCGGTAATCGACTTTTCGGTCGACAGTTGGCTAGATGTCCGGGCTGGGGAGGGGCATCTGCGGGATTTCGTGCGCCCTCGGACACTGAATCCCTGACCGGATACCCCGACCGGATCGGGAGCCGAAGGCAACCGAGCCCTCCAATACACCGTCTCAGTCAACAGATGGGGCCTCATCTCGAGCCGCCCTTTACTCGGAAGCGACTCGGTCAAAAAGGAAACAAAACCAGGAGTGAGGCCGTAAGGTTCCATAGGAACAACAGGTCGGCGGAGGGTTGGATTTCGGCCGTCCAGAGCGGAGAAGGGACGTTGCTGTGAAGAAGGACATTCTGGCCATCATCACTTTTGTCACCACAGGCCTTCTCTTCTACCTGATCCAGGTGGAAGGTCCGGTTGGGCAGTCTCTAACGTCCCATGATGGGGACGGAATCGCGGAGGAAATTCTGCAGGACGGGTGCGACGCCAAAGCCCCGAGCGGCCTTGTGATAAAAGAGGGAAGGACCCGGGACTCCTAGTTTCTTCCGGGAACCAGGGGTTTTCCGTCCAGGTCGTCCGGGAAAGGAATCCCCGCTAAGGTGGCCAGCGTAGGCGCCAAATCCATCGGTCGGACATCCTCATCCACAATACCTGCCTCAATCCCGGGACCCATCAGTACCATCGGAACCCACCGATCATAGTGATAGGGCGATCCATGGGTGGTCCCCACCGGCATGCCCCACGCCAGGATGTTTTCCTCCCACCACATCTCGACACCGTAAACGCTCAACAGCCCCCCGAACCTCCCCGGGGTATAGGAGTGTTGGAACAAGACCCCGAGGGAATCCCTGGAGAGGGTCCCTCTCAGGTCTTCATGGTCATATGCGGGTCCAACGAAGTCGAGCTCCTTCATGACCTCCAACATCGCCTCGGCGGTGCTCATGTCCGACCTCATTCCTGCTTGTCTCGCGGCCACTCCAAGGGCGTCACTCAGCCTGGCTCGATGCGTATCATCCAGACGGAGCCCGCCTTCCGGGATCCTCTCCGGATTGTCCATCACGCCGTGGTCGGAGGAGAACCCAACGACATAGTTTTCCCGTCCGACCTCCCGATCCAGGACGGAGAAGAGCTCGCCCAGGACCAGGTCCAACCTGAGGAGATTGTCCATTTGTTCCCGGCTCAGCGGACCGTAGGCGTGACCTATTCGGTCGGTTTGCGAGAAGGAAACCGACAAAAAATCCGTTCTGCCCGCCTTTTTACCGAGCCCTTCTTCATCCATGGCCAGGACAGCAACTTCCAGGGTGGCCTGATCCAACATGGGGATGGCTTCCAACCAAAAGGAGAAGTCCCCAGGGCCTGGATCGGTGATCTCGGCGTCAAACCGGTGGGGGAAGTATGTATGCACCGAGTTTCCTTCGAAATCAGCGGTGTCCGGAGCGCTCAAATGGGCCGCCTCAGGGGGTACGATGCTGGTCCAGACCGAGTCCTTGGTGAACTTCTCCAGCCCCTTATCGTTGTATCGCCTCAGCCAGGAAGGGTTCGAGGAGCGATAAAAGGTGGAGGTGACGAAACCCCCAGCCCGAGAGTCGAACCAGTACACCTCTCCTTTGGCCTTCGCTGCCATTAGCACGGCAGCCCGGTCCTTTCCAGATACAGAAACCACCTTGGCGTCCGGATTGGCCTCCCGCACCCAATCGGCCAAGCCGGTCCTCCGGAGAACCGCCGGCGACGACCCCGGCAAATCCGGGACCCCCACCAACCCTTCACCCGGGTCCACAACGTTGTAGACCGGGTGGAGGTCGGGGCCCTCCCCTTCTCTCCAAGCGTTGGAGGGGATTCCGGCCCTGGTTGGGTAAACTCCCGTGGATATGGTGGCATGTCCCGGGGACGTTTCTGTCTGGGCGTGGGCGTGAAGGGCGTTGGTGAAGTTGAGTCCATCCTCCAGAAGCCTTTTGAAGCCACCGGTGAAGAGCGAGGAGTAGCGGTGGAGCAGATCCCCCCTCAACTGATCCACGATCAGGAAGACCACGAGGGTCGGCCGACCTTCAGTCTCTTGTACATCGGGTCCCGGAACTTCCCCCGGAGCGGCCGCAGCGGTGGCACAGGCCACCAGGAGAAGGAGGGCCAGTGAGAGTCCGGCCCTTGGCTTGAGCGCCTCTTTGGAACCTGTTTTCATTCTCGGCCTAACACGGGGCCCGAAACCCCGTTTTTTGGAAGAAAAACCTGGACCAAACTATATTCCAGGCCTAGCTTTTTCTCAAAGCTCGCATCGATTTACCCAGCTCACCACCCGGAGAACTCCGATGATTCGGCTGAAGTCCACGTACCTGCCTGCTTTCCTCTGCTACACCTTGGTTGGCGTTTTCGGACCAGCCTGCGCTCAGGAGCAGGAGCAAACGCCACCAACGGCCGAAGAGATTCAGGCCGCCGAATCAGCACCCCTCTTCGCATCTCACCAGATTCTGAAGATTACCCTCGAAGCCGATTTTCACACCATAAGGCGTGAAGACCGGAGCGATAAGGACTCGGAAGAACGTCCAGCCATCATGCGCTGGACCAACCCGGACGGATCCATCGAAACTCAGGAGATCCAGGTCCAGACCAGGGGGATCTTCCGGCTCGCCAAGAGGAACTGTGACTTCCCCCCGCTCCGCCTCAATGTGAAAAAAGGACAGGTAGAAGGTACACTCTTTGATGGGCAGGACAAGCTGAAGATGGTGGCACCCTGTAAGCTCGGCCAGGATTACTGGCAACAATATGTCCTGGCGGAGTACCTAGTGTACCGCATGTTCAATGCCTTTAGCCCCCTGAGTTTCCGGGTCCGTCTCGCCGAGGTGACCTTCACCGACACCTCGGGAGAAGACGAGGAGTTCACGAGGATTGCTTTCCTCATCGAGGATAATGACGCGTTGGCTACCCGGAATGGAGGGTGGAAGATGGACTGGAATTCCGAATACCAGTTCGACCCACGGATCCTGGAAAGCCATCAAGGCATCCAAGTGGACGTTTTCCAGTACATGATCGGGAACACCGACTGGTCCGGCGTACAGATGCACAACATGGAACTCTTCCATCGGCCGCCAGCTACCTATGCCACGATTCCCTACGATTTCGACTTCTCCGGCATCATCGACGCCCGGTATGCCAACCCCGACGAATCACTCGACATTCGCTCGGTCCGGGACCGCAAGTTCCGGGGTATTTGTCCCGACGACCTGAACCGGCAACCCGAAGAATACGAAGCGGTCTACGAGGAGTTCCGGCAGAAGAGGGAGGAGCTCAGCGACCTTTGGAGGAACCTCGAGGGGATGGATGAAGATCGGGTCGAAAGGACCCTGGACTACCTCGACGACTTCTACACAATCCTGAACGATCCTCGACAGGTTCAGGTCAGGATGATGAACCAGTGCCGACCCATAAGGGGTGACTGAGGTGGCCGCACTTTATCCGAATTCCAGGGTCTCTGGAAGTGCTCCCGCCACCCGGACACAATCCCCTCCGGCGGCTTTTGCCTCGTACATTGCTTGATCCGCAGCCGCCAGAAGGCGGGCGGGCGTATCCATCTTGCCGGTATACCCGGCAACGCCGGCACTCAGGGTGAGAGACCCGTCCGAGAAGGCTTGGTGAATCTCCGAGAGAACCCTCTCGGCGAAGATCCGACCTCCCTCAACGGGTGTGTCTGAAAGCATGCTCAGGAACTCCTCTCCCCCCCAGCGGGAAGTCAGGTTCATTTTCCGGGTAGAACGCCCGAGAACCTCCGCGATCGTCTTGAGAGCTTCGTCACCGGCGAGATGCCCGCGGCTGTCGTTGAAAGCTTTGAAGCGATCCACGTCAAACAAGACGACGGTGAAGGGGATGCCCCGCTTGGAAGCGGCG
>JBDHGR010000180.1:0-8072 GCA_039589815.1 Gemmatimonadota bacterium
CTGATCTGGTGGGATTCACCTCTTTCTGCAACGCTCTCTAGCAACTCGGCCACACGGGCCCGTTCCACCCGCTCGGCTTCCACTGCAGCCATCACCCGGTCGAGCTCGTCCCGTGCGATCCCCATTCTCTCGATGATCACCTCGGGGTCCAAACCCTCGGCAAGGAGGAGGCGGACTCCGCCATCACCCTCCAGCTCCTTGGCTTTGGCCACGAGAAGGTCCAGCTTGATCCCCTCCACGATTCGTATCACATGAGGGCGTCGTTCCGAATCCTTTAAAGCCGGCCAATCTCCGCCCACCTGGTCGACCAGCCTTACCGTCGCGACGTAGGGACTCGAAAGGTCCTCCAGGGTAAGAGCGGCGAACGCCTTTTTGAGGTCCTCCATGAGGGAACGCCCGGCGCTGACCCTCGCGCCAATGGCCCCCCTCAAGGCCAACATGTGACCGGCATTCCCCGACACGTCGAAGCCGATGTCATCCAGCGATCCCGCCACCTGTTGCACGGCATTTTCTAGGTTGTCTTCAGCGAGGTCGTGAGATCCGAGGCCGGAGATTTGGTTTTCGATTGCCAACCAGAGAGGCTCTTTTTCGGGTCCGTTGGGTGTCGTCATCAATCACTGTCCTGTTCATAGTTTCATGGTGTGCGCCGGGCCCGGCCTATCCGGCTCGGGGAGACGGCGCGAACAACCTAGAAACACCCTTCGGCCCTGGCAATCGACCTGGGCGACCCCGTCTCCGGAAGCGGACCTCGACGAATCATGGGACAGGGCACACAGGAGATGGGGGAGTCGGTCCCGGTTCGTCAGCTCCGCCGTCTCGTTGCCCGGATCGCCCGCTCTATCTACCATGCCCCGGCAGGTATTTCGAAACGACTTCCGGAGTCTGGCCATGAGGCACACAGTCACATTAGTCCCCATTCTTCTCGGTACGGTGGCATTTCCTCGGCCCGCCGAAACGCAGCAACCGTCGGGATCAGTGCCGATAACCGAAGATGTTCTCTCGGCTATGGAGTTCAGGGCCCTGGGGCCGGGATTCGTGACGGGTCGGATCGCCGACATCGCCATCGATCCGGGCGACTCCAACACCTGGTACGTCGCTTCATCCTTTGGTGGCCTCTGGAAGACGGAGAACAGAGGCATATCCTTCGAGCCCATCTTCGACCAAGCCGGTGCAGCCTTTACACTGTGCTGCGTGGTTGTAGACCCGAGCGACTCGGACGTGATCTGGCTTGGGACAGGGGAAAACACCAGTCAACGAAGCGCTCATTTCGGGTCCGGCCTCTTCAAGTCCACCGACGCCGGGGCGACATGGGAACAGGTCGGCCTCGAGAATTCCGAGCACATCGGTATGATTACCCTCGATCCTCGGGATTCAGACGTGGTCTATGTGGCCGCTCAGGGGCCGCTCTTTGCGCCGGGGGGCGACCGAGGGCTCTTCAAGACCACCGATGGAGGACGTACCTGGGAGAACCTCCTCCAGATCAGTGAGGACACCGGGGTCAACGAGGTGGTGCTGGACCCGGCCGAGCCCGACATCGTCTACGCAAGCACGTACCAGCGGCGGCGGCGGGTCGGTCAACTCGTGGGTGGGGGTCCAGAGAGCGGCATCTACAAGTCGACGGACGCTGGGGCGACATGGACCGAAATGACGAACGGACTTCCGGACACGGATATGGGCCGAATTCCCCTTGCCGTGGACGCCCGGCAGAGCCCCCACGCCCTTTTTGCCCTCATCCCGGCCCAGGAAGGGCTTTCAGGTCTCTACCGCTCTACCGATCAAGGTGATAATTGGGAACGGGTGGGCCATCAGGAGGCCAGGGCTCGGCCAGGGGCTCCCGGCTCGGGGGGCCGCGGCGGCGGCGCAGGCGCGGCGGACGCGGAAGATCCTCCCGAACCTCGTTGGTTCACTGGAGGAAACCCGGAATACTACCACGAACTTCACATGGATCCGCACCGGCCAGGGTATATCTATTCCGTGAACACCAACATGGATCTGAGCACCGATGGAGGCGAGACATGGGGGCGGGCCGGTTGGGAGCAGAAGGGTGTGCATGTCGACCACCACGCACTGGCCTTCGACCCGGAAAACCCGGACCACATCCTCCTGGGGAACGACGGGGGGTTGTACGAGACCTACGACGCCGGCGAGAGCTGGCGCTTCTTTACCAACCTTCCGGTCACCCAGTACTACCGCCTTTCAGTGGATAACGCCAAGCCCTTCTACAACGTCTGCGGCGGGACTCAGGACAACTTCTCCATGTGCGGACCCTCCCGCACCTCGAAGCCCTGGGGTATCAGGACCAGCGATTGGTTTGTCGTGGCCGGCGGGGATGGTTTCCAATCCCGCAATGATCCTGAAGATCCGAACATCGTCTACGCCAGCTCCCAAAACGGCGGGATCAACCGCCGCAACATCAGAACGGGTGAGTCCTCTGGTATCCGGCCGAGGGTCCCCTTTCCCGAAGACTCCCTTTCGGGAGAAGGGGGCGAGGAACAGGAAAGAGGCGGCCCCGGGGCCAACCGGCGGCGGGAGCGGACGAACTGGGACGCGCCTTATATCATCAGTCCTCACTCCAACACACGGCTTTATTGGGGCAGCAATTTCCTATATCGGACCGATGACCGAGGAGATTCCTGGGAACGCATCAGCCCGGACCTGACCAGGAATCTCGATCGCGACACCCTACCCATCATGGGCAAAGTGTGGGACTCCGGCGCCATTCGCCTGAATAGCTCGACGACCGCATTGAGCACAATCGTGACCGTGGACGAGTCCCCTCTTCTCGAGGGGCTCCTTTACGTTGGCACCGATGACGGCCTTTTGCAGATTACTGAGGACGGGGGCACGAGCTGGCGCAGGATCGAGGACTTCCCAGGCGTGCCGAAGTGGACCTACGTCACCGACGTGTTCCCTTCGCCCCGAGACGCATCAACCGTCTTTGTGGCCCTGAACAATTGGCAACGCGGAGATTTTAGTCCTTACCTGGTGAAGAGTGACGACCGGGGCCGGACCTGGACCTCCATTGCGGGAGATCTTCCGCCGAGACATGACGTCTGGTCGGTCATTCAGGACCACGAGAACGGAGACCTCCTCTTCGCCGGCACCGAGTTTGGAGTCTTCGCCACCTTCGATGGGGGCCAGGCGTGGCACCAGTTGACCGGCGGCCTGCCTCCAGCACAGGTGAGGGATATGGCCGTCCAGAAAAGGGAGGACGATCTCGTTCTCGGCACCTTCGGAAGAGGCTTCTACGTCCTGGACGACTACAGCCCACTCCGGGATATGAACCAGAAAACCCTCTCCTCCGATGCTCACCTTTTCCCGTTAAGGGACGCTTATCTTTTCAACCTCACCGGATCAGCACCGGCAGGGTCCGCGAGCATCAGTGACCTGGCCGGTAACTTCACGACACCAAATCCGCCGACAGGAGCAGTTTTCACTTATCTGGTCAACGTGCAGCCCGAGGACGAGGAGACCCTGGTGCTGTTGATCCGGGACACCGCCGGGGAGCTGGTCAGGGAGTTGGAGTTGGATAGCTCGGGAGGGATCCAGAGGGTGGCTTGGGATCTGAGAGGCTCTCGGCCTGCAGCGGATGCCGCAGGCGAGGGGCCGGGATCTGCGAGAGGAGGGGCCCAGGGGCGAAACAGGCGTCCCCCCCCGGTCGAACCAGGCAGGTATATCGCTTCCATGGGCTGGAAGGTCGGAGATGATGTCGTGGAGGTAGGCGAGGCCCAAAGCTTCCACGTGGTCGGTATCCAGTGGTGAGAACCTAAAGGCCCCGGTAGTATTCCGGCCGAAGGGGAACGTCGCCTCGGATTCCTGCATCGATGGCAGCGATGATTCTGTCACGATCCCTGGGGAGCCTGCCCTCGATGGGGAGATAGTTGGAGGCGTGGTTCGTGCGGAAGATGGCCCGGGTCGGTTCAGAGTCTGCAACGATGGTCCGGAGCTCACCCAGAAGGTCGGGGATGGGGGGTATCTCGAAGAGCCCTTTCTCCACCATGCGATGGAGCGGGGTCCCTGGAATAACGGTCAGGGTGAGCGCTGACAGATACTCCGGATCCATCTCGGTGACAAGGCGGGCCGTTTCCCGGGCATGTTCTTCGCTCCGCTCCATCCCGCCCGCACCCAACAGCATGATGACGCTGATCCTCATCCCGGCAGCGTGGGCCTTCCTGGCGGCCTCAGCATGATCCTCGAAGGTGTTGCCCTTGACGATCCGTTTGAGAGTTCCGGGGTCCCCGGACTCGGGGCCGATGTAAAGGAGGGAGAGCCCCTGGTTTCGTAGGTCCCGAAGCTCTTCTTCACTCTTCTCCAGAAGGTTCTGGGCGGTAGCGTAGCAGGAAACCCGACGGAGGTCCGAGAAGTTATCCCTCAAGCACCCTAGGATCGTCAGCCACCTCTTGGAGTCCATGACAAGAGCATCCCCGTCGGATACGAATACTCTGTTTGTCCGGGGGTAGGTGAGGCCAGCAGCCTGGATGTCCTCGAGGACCTCCGATAGATCACGTTCCCGGTAGGACTTGTCCCGATACATATCGCAGTACGTACAGAGGTTGTGGGAGCAACCTATGGTCGCCTGCAGTATGTAGGACCGGGCCTCCGACGGAGGCCGGTACATCCTTCCCTCGTATCGCATGGGTCCTCTTCTTAACCTCCTCAATAAGAATGTGTGAGGGCCGGTTCCCGGGCGCCACCCGAGGCACTGGATGGAGAGACTGGAAAACTCTCCGCCCTTTCCCTTCTGGATTCCATCCGACTCGCCTCCTATTCTCCCCGGACTGACCACACCGAAACAAGGAAGCGCTGACTATGAGGATCCGCGGTTCATTCCCCGCACCTGGAGTGCTTTTCCTCCTGGCCGCCGCCCTGGCTTTCCCAGGGTCCAGTCATGGACAAACCGCCTCCTACCTGGATTACGATGGGCTCACCCAAGAACTCCGTTCCCTGGTCAACAGCTCAGACCTCGCCTCAATGAGCTCCCTTGGGACCACCTTGGGTGGCCGGGAGGTTTGGATGGTGGAGGTAGGGAATCCCTCTGGACCACCCCTGAGTGAACGGCCTGGAATCCTGGTGGCGGGAAACCTGGAGGGGGACCATCTGGTTGGGAGTCATCTGTCGCTGGAGGCCCTTCGGTATCTCATTCAAAACCGACAAGATGAAGCGGTGAGCTCCACACTGGCCACCACCGTATTCTACATCTTTCCCCGCCTGAACCCTGATGGAGCCGAAGCCATGTTCGCCCCGGTGAAGTCGAACCGGGCGACCAACACGCTTCCATGGGACGAAGACAACGACGGGCGAATGGACGAGGATGGCCCCGAGGACCTGAACGGAGACGGGTACATCACTGTCATGAGGGTCCAGGATCCGGCCGGCCAATACACGACCGATCCCAATGATGAACGGGTGATGAAACGGGCCGATGCCACGAAAGGGGAACGTGGTGCCTTCAAGCTCTACACCGAGGGCACGGATGAAGACGGTGACGGTTTTCTCAACGAGGACGGTCCGGGCGGGGTGGATCTGAATCGGAATTTCCAGCACGCCTATCCCTACTGGCAAGGGGACGCCGGTCCACACATGGTCAGCGAGGTCGGGTCCCGGGCGATCATGGACTTCGCCATCTCCCACCGGAACATCGCCGCCTTCCTCACTTTTGGAAAAACCGACAACCTGGTGACTCCACCAGACTCGAGGGGGACGCTGGCCAGCGAGAAGGTCCTAGGCCTTCCGGCCTTCGCGGAAGCATCGAATGCCGGCGTATTCCGCGTCGGAGTCTACTCCAGAGGGGGCGGTGGAGGAGGGCGCGGGGGTGGAGGCAGAGGTGGTGGCGGGGGCGGCTGGCTCCGTGGCGCCCAACCGGGCCGTGACAATGATCCGAGTTCGGGCACACGGCCCGCTACCACGGTGTCGACCGGTGACCAGGTGTATTTCAAGGCTGTTTCAGACGCCTACAGGGAGACCACGGGCATCCAGAACGTTCCGGTGCACAGGGCACCAGAGGGGGCACTCTTTCAGTACGGATACTTCCACTTCGGCGTCCCCTCCTTCAGCACGCCGGGATGGGGAATCCCCGCCGCGGGCCCGGACAGTCTCACCGGCGACGCCAAGGTCCTGGCAGCCCTTGATTCGGCCGGGATCGAGGCCTTCGTTGACTGGACTGCGTACGTTCATCCGGAGCTCGGTGATGTAGAGATTGGCGGTTTCCTGCCCTATGTGACTCACAACCCGCCGTCCGATGCCCTACCCTTATGGGGCGAAAAACACGGCGAGTTCCTGGTGAAGCTGGCAGGAATGCTCCCCAGGGTGCGGATCGCCGAGGCGACAGTGGAAGCCCACGGCGGTGGGGTCTTCACGGTGACTGTGGCGGTGGAGAACATTGGGTTCTTCCCCACATCCACTCAACATGGCGTGAGATCCCGCTCGGTGGGTCCCACCCTGGTTCAGATTCAGGTTGACCCCGACGCCATTCTCACCGGGGCAGACAAGACCACCTCTGTTGGAGTTCTTAACGGATCGGGCACTCGGGAAGAGGTCAAATGGGTCATCCAGGGAAGGGCGGGTGTGACCATAGAGATCACGCTCCTATCCCAGAAATCCGGTCACGATTCCCAAACCGTCACCCTGAGGTGAGGAGGCCTATCATGAAGAACGCACGATTGCTGGTAACCGCCTCCTTTTTCGCACTTTCTCTCATGGTCTTCCCCACGACCGCGCGGGACGGATTGCAGGCGCAGGCGACCCGTGGATCGGACCCTCAGCACACCCTGGATCTCACCTGGGACCGGTGGCTGGACCACGACGAGGTCGGCGAACGGATGCAGCTCATGGCCGAGACTTGGCCCAGGTTCCTGACGCTTTCCTCCATGGGGGATAGCTACGGAGGCCGGGAACTCTGGGTCATGACCATCAACAACCCGGACACGGGGCCGGAGTTGACCAAGGCGGGCATGTTCATCGAAGCCGATGTTCATGGAAACGAGGTTCAGGGTGGCGAGGTTTGTCTCTACACCATCTGGTTCCTCATGGAGAACTACGACCGGATACCCGAAATCACCCGCCTGGTGGATGAGCGAGTGTTCTACATCGTTCCCACAATCAACCCCGACGGCCGGGACTTCTTTTTGGACAACACCGGTCAGGGGAGCCGAACCGGCCACGTACCGGTGGACTCGGACGGAGACGGGCTCTTCGATGAGGACGGCGCAGACGATCTGAATGGGAACGGAGTCATCGAGCAGATCAGGAAGTACACGCCGGGGGAAGGCACCCATCGTTTGAACCAGCATGATCCCAGGCTCATGGAAGCCGTCGCCCCCTGGGAGAAGGGGGACTACGTCCTCCTGGGGTCGGAAGGACTGGACAATGACGGTGACGGAAGGGTCAATGAAGATCCTGTGGGCGGATACGACGGAAACCGGAATTACGGATCGGACTGGCAGCCCAACTACGTCCAGAGCGGATCCATGGACTATCCCTTCCGTCTTCCCGAATCCCGGGCCACCCAAGAATGGTTTGCCACCCACCCAAACATCGCCGGACTCCAGACCTACCATAACGCGGCGGGCATGATTCTCAGGCCCCCGGGGTCAGCCTGGGACGGAGACTACAACGCTTCCGATATCAGGGTGTATGACGAGCTGGGCGAGACGGGCGAACGAATCCTTCCCTGGTTCAACTATCACATCACGTGGCAGGGGCTCTATACAATTCACGGTGGATCCACCGATTGGGCCAACGATGGCCACGGAATCGTCGCCTTCCTGAACGAACTCTGGAACGGTGACCAGTATTTCCAGAGCCCCCTTCTCAGCCAGCAGGAACAGAACCCCCGCTCACCTATTGGGGGGGGCCTCTCCAGGCTCTTCTTCGATGATCACCTGGAGTTCGGGGAGAACTTCCTGGAGTGGGAGCCCTTCGATCACCCCCAGTACGGGGATGTAGAGATGGGCGGGTGGACCAAGTTCGGGAGCCGGATCAACCCCCGCTTCATGAGCATGGAAGTGTTTCACCGCAACATGGCCTTCACCCTCTTCCATGCCGATCAACTACCGATGATGCGGATGGGTGAC
>JBDHGR010000181.1:0-14394 GCA_039589815.1 Gemmatimonadota bacterium
CCTGAGGACCAGAATAGGTGGCCACCTTTCCCTGGGCATCCATGACGTAGAATTGCCGCCCGTCCCTCGGCCACCGTCTTCCGTACGTGTCGGGATCCTGGGCCAGGAGCGAGTCCACCACCTGCTGGGGAGAGAGCCCTGTTTTCAGGAGGGCTATTCCCTTGGGACCGTAGCTCACGTCCACCCATGCCTGCGTGGCCACCACTCCCACGTCGGCCTCCCCCCAGATCACCCCGTTACCCACAGAGAACACCCGGGATTGAACCGCCACACCCACCTCCCCGGTGGCCGGATCGAACCCCAGGATGCTGAACGTGGCCACCGGGGACGAACTTCCCCCGAAGGCCAGGGTGGGCTCGAGCACGTCCTGGGCCTGGGATGCCGCCGGGACCGCCAGGAAAAGCTGGCAGGCGAGAGCTACGAGTGAGAAGTGACGAATGGGGATGGATGGATTCCTCATGGGACCGTTTCTTTCTTCTGCGGCTATCAGAAGGGTCGATCTTCGGCTATGTGAGAGGGAAGTACCCAACCTCTACAGAACTCCCCCTGGTACGCTGTCAGGCATGGCATACCGGAGGATCCACTCTCGGAAGTAGGGGTCGTCGATCTCATCTTTGGGAGCACCATCCGACAGAATCCTGCGGGAGTGGAGAGCCTCCACGACCCGGTGGAGGCTGCTGGGGGCAATGGAGAGCCCTGAATTCAATGCGTACAGGTTCTCGACTCCCGACGCAATGGCGCGAAGCCCGATGCGTTGGTTCGATGTGAGACTCTCCCAGATGCGTAGATACCTCTGATGCTCCTTCCTGAGAAGGGACTGGAGCGCCTCCTCCAACACTCCGGCATCAACCTGGCCAAGCCCCTGACCTTGAGAAAAGACCTCATCGGCATACTGCACGATGTCCTGGGTTCGATCTCCGAATTGCGCCACGGCCATGGCTTGGGGATCCTTGCATACAACCCCTGCCTCGGTCATACGATGGGCGATCCAGGCCCTAAGGTGATCCTTGTCGATGGGATCGAAACGAGGGCCCGGGGAAAGGAACCGAAAGAACGCAGCATCCCTTCCGCTGGCCATGGCCTCGAGAATCGTGGGCTGAGAGCCGGCACAGAGGAAGCTTATGTCCGGCACCGATTGCATGAGGTCCCTGAGGAACCAGTCCGCCCCGCGCTCGGATCGGTCAGGATTACTTCGAGGAAGGGGATCAGGTCCTGGAGGCCTTCAAACAGACCAAAGAAGCCGGGTGGGAGGGAGGAAAGGAGCCGATCTCGGAGGTCCGCGAGCGTGGCGATGGTGGCCAGATCTCCCCAAAGCGGGATGCCCCCCCTTTTCCCGAAATCGGCGCCCGGCCTGAGCTATGGCCGAAGTCTTCCCTTGCCGCCGAGGGCCGCGAATCAGCTTGCGGGTCGGATGCCTCATGGCTCCAAGGATCTCGTTCACCTCTGCGGCTCGATCGGTGAAAAACTCCCCGGTCACAGGCCCACCGACGCAAAACGGACTGGCCTTCATCATTTCCTCTCCTGGCTTCGCGAAAACGCGAAGCGCATGTATGCGAAACGCATCGTTACGAAAAGACAGCAAGTCGAGAACGGGAAGGGAAGCCTCGGTTTGTTTACATTCCCGTCAGACCCCTGCTTCCCATCCAACACCGGAATCCGGATCTTCCGAAAGCTGAAGGTACCCGTCATGCCCACCCCTCCTCGCCGCATATCAAGACCGCCCCAGTCGTGCCGCAGCCGGCGACTCCGGCTCTCCTTCGCCCTGTTGGCCCTGGGCGTCCTGGGCGGGTGCGCGGCCCCGACTTCCCATACCCCGACACCCACACCTTCTCCGGCCACGGCCCCGACTGAAATCCCCGGAGCCGTGAGATGGGTGCGTCGTTCGGGAGAATACCAGGCCCTGGCCCACCAGGCGTACGCCGTAGCGGCACAACACCTCCAGGATACCGTCCCCACACTCTCGGGCGTCCCCTGGGGCGTGATCATGGACGCCGACGAGACGGTCCTGGACAACTCGGAGTACCAACGACGCCGAGCGGCCATGGACAGCACCTATACGGTGGAGAGCTGGGCCGGGTGGGTGAACGAATCCGCGGCTCCGGCCATACCGGGAGCCCTGGCCTTTACACAGGAGGTCCACCGCTTGGGAGGCCATGTGGTGATCGTCACCAACCGGGACGATGTCCGATGCCAACCGACCCGGGCCAACCTGGACCGGCTGGGCCTGGCTCCCGATCTGGTGCTGTGTCAGCCACCCGGAGAATCGGACAAGAACCTGCGGTTCGAGAGGGTCCGACGGGGCACGGCATCGCCGGAGCTGCCCGCGCTGACGGTGGTGGCGTGGATCGGTGACAACATCCAGGACTTCCCGGGACTCACCCAAGAGGTGCGAGAAGACCCCTCCGCCCTCTCAGCCTTCGGGCACTCGTATTTCATCATCCCGAATCCCATGTACGGCTCATGGGAGCAAAACGAGGAGCGGTAGGAGGAAGTCCGGTCCTGTCACCCTGAGAGGCAGGAAAGGCCGAGGCTTTCAGCCGTCTGGGCCAGGCGCCGGTCGGCTGTGACGAGGTCGGCCCCCAGACCTTCGGCGAGGGCTACGTAGGCAGCGTCATAGGGCGACAAGTTGTCTCGGAGCTGGAAACATCGACGGAGAAGTCCTTCATGCCCGTGCCGGGTCAGGGGTAGGTCCAGGTAGTCTCGGAGGGCTTCCTCGGCCCTACCTACTGACAGTCGCTCCCGACGAAAACCGCTCCGAACAGCTGACACGACCTCGAGGTCGCACAGAGCCGGGGCGTGAAGATCCGCCTCCGGATGGTTGAGGGTCTCGTCAAAGGAACTCGCCCGCGACGTCCGAAGGAGGAGATCCACGAGGGCCGAAGCGTCGACCACCAGGAGTCTCATCAGTCCTACCGCTCCATCCGCCCCTCCCGGATGAGCTCGGCCGCCGGGACCCCGAGGTCCACCGGCTCTCTTTCCAGAATCCTCCGGAACACTTCCCTTGGATCCGGCCGGGCTACCTCCCTTTCCAGGATCTCCTGGATGTAATCCGTCAGGGTCTGGCCCCGAGCCCGGGCTCGCAGCACAAGCTCCTTGTGCAAACCATCCGGCACGTTTCTGACCTGAATCATCTTTGGCATGCTCCACAGTAATCACATGTGATGCACATGTGCAAGATTCTGGCACCCCCCGCGGGTGGATGACGCCAAGGGGATCAAAATCTGGCCTGAGAGGCGGGGCGAGGGCATGGCCGAACAGGCGCCACCCGCTTGCCGCCGAAGTCCTCCCATCCCAGAGTACACCGTCGGCCCCGTCTCCCTGAAATCAATGCCCGGATGGCTCCACCATGCTCGAGTCCTTGGCGGAACGCAGGCCCGAATCCTCGGCGGAACGCAGGCCCGAATCCTCGGCGGAACGCGGACCCGTGCCCCTCGGCGTCTGGCTCATAGCCGGCCTCTTCCTGGTCCTCCACCTCCTGCCCCGCTCCGGGTACGGGTTCCACCGTGACGAGCTGCTCTACCTGGCCATGGCCGACCACCTGGACCTGCTCCGCATGCAGTTCCCACCCCTCATCGCGGTGCTCGGGCGTCTGGCGAAGGCCCTGCCCCTCGATACTCTCTCCGCCATCCACCTCGTGACCGCAGTTGCCGGAACAGCCGTCCTGGGAACAGGGGTGGCCATCACCCGCCGCCTCGGCGGGGGCGGCCACGCTCAGGTGCTGGCGGCGTTTGCACTGGCGGTAGGGCCCTTCTCCCTTCGGACGGGCGCCCTCTTCCAACCGGTGGTATTCGAGGTCCTCTGGTGGAGCCTGGCCGCATATGCTTTTGTGGCCCTTCTGGGCGGCGGCGACCGGCGCTGGTGGATCGTCTTCGGAATGGCGGCTGGGCTTGGGGGCCTCACGAAATTCAGCGCGGCGATCTTCGGCGCATCAATGGCCCTGGGCGTGATGGCCTCCCCCCTTCGGCGGGACCTCCTCACACGATGGCCCTGGATCGCAGTCCTGGTGGGCGGCCTCATGGCGTCGCCGTCGGTGCTGGGGCAGATCCACTGGGACTGGCCCTTCCTCGCCCAGCAGCAGGTGCTCAGGGAAACCCAACTGGACCGGGTCACGCCAGTCTCGTTCCTCTCTGGCCAACTCTTGCTGACGGGGGCCGCAGCACCCCTTCTGCTGGCGGGAGCCATGGGCCTTTTCGCCTCCGGATCTCTCCGCCGCTTCCGGGCCATGGGGGTGGCCGCCCTGGCCGCACTCCTCTTTCTCCTCGTCCTCCGGGGCAAGGAGTACTACTTCGGCCCCATGCATCCCCCGCTCCTGGCCGCTGGGAGCGTCGTGGTGGGAAGTTGGCTCGCGAGCCGGCGGCGGGCGTGGTGGGGCGCCCTGGCGTGGGGGGTTGCCGGCGGAGCGTTGCTTCTGCCCATGGGGATCCCGCTCCTGCCACCGGCTTCTATGGCCCGCTACTCAGAGGCCCTTGGCATGACGCGGGCCGTGACCACGAACCGAGGGACGGTGTTGCCCCTTCCCCAGGACTATGCCGACATGCTCGGATGGCGGGAGCAGGCCGCCGAAGTCGCCCGCATATATCACGCACTCCCCGAGCCGGAACGGGCCGGCGCCGTCATCCTGGGGGGGAATTACGGAAGGGCCGGCGCCCTGGCCGTGTACCACCGGGACTTCGAATTGCCCTATCCGGTGAGCCGCCACGGAGACTTCTGGGCGTGGGGGCCCGGCGCCGAAGAACCCAGCGTGGTAATCATCGTGGGGGGCAGCGTGGGGGAGCTTCAGCCTCTTTTCGAGGACGTGGTGGAAGGGGGGAGGGTCTCGACGCCCCTGGGTGTCGAGGAGGAGCAGGAGGTGGGCATCCACCTGTGCAGAGGGCCCCGGGAGCCGTTCCGACAACTCTGGGAGCGGCTCGGCCCGGTTTGGGGGTAGGGTGTGGTAGGGGCCCTACCCTCCTTCAGCCGCCCCCACCCTCACCACCTCCAGCCTCCCCTTCACCGACTCCATCAGCTCCCGGCTGTCGTAGACCGCTCCCGCACGGATCACGGTGTGGACGTTCCGGGTGTTCCGGATGTCGGACAGGGGGTTTCCGTTGACGATGACCAGGTCCGCCAGCTTCCCGGACTGCACCGTTCCCAGGCGATCCTCCACCTGGAGCGCCCGGGCCGCGTTGACGGTGGCGGTGCGAAGGGCAGCGGCCGGGGGAAGGCCGGCCAGCACCATGGTGTGGAGCTACCGGTGGGTGGAGAAGGGACTGAAGTACTCCCCCCAGCTCGGATGGTCGGTGCCCAGCGTGATGAGGTCGCCGCCCCCCATGTCGTAGAAGGCCTTGATGAGGTCGCGCTTGGCCCAGTAGATGCGCTCGAACTGCTGGTTCACCCGCCGGGGCAGCCGGGACTCCACCGCGGCCCGGGCCTCGGGGGTGAGGTAGTCCATCTCGGCCTCGAAGTAGGTATAGACCTCCGGGTCCCTCTCTCCGTAGTAGCCGTAGGCGCTGAGGGTGGCGTCGAAGTAGACCCCCTTGTCCATGTAGAGCTGGGCGATTCGAGCGACCTCCGGCATGTCGGGAGTCATCTCCATCAGGGAGGCGTAGGCGGAACGGTCCGGGGTCATGGCGTCGCCCCCCAGGAAGTGCTCCACCCGGTCGAGGCCCATGGCAATGGCGTCCCGGGGGTTCACCGAGCTCCGGTATCCCGAGTCCAGGTGGGCGGTGACGGTAGCGCCATGGGCATGGGCCGCGTCGATGAGGGCCTGGAGAGGTCCGGCCCGGATTCCCTTCGCCTTGAAGTTCCTGACCCCCTGAGCATACCAGTGGTCCACCTCGGACCGGATCTCCTGGGGGGTGATCTCCCGGTTCCACCCCTGCCGGGCTGTCCCGAAGTACGGCCCCGAGTTGAAGAGGCGAGGTCCCTCCTGCTCCCCGTTCTCGATCCGGGCCCGGAGGGCCTGCATCTTCACCGGATCGATCTCCCCGGCGGGGTACGTATTGGTGACTCCGTTGGCCAGGAAGAGTGCGGGATAAACCTGATCCTCGTCCACCCGACCCTCCCCATAGAGATCCACCGCATAGTGGGCGTGGAGGTCGAAAAGGCCAGGAAGGATGAAGTCCTCCTGGGTGAGCTGGATCAGGGTGGCGCCGGCCAGGTCACTCCCCCGTAGCTCGCTCCCCACGCGAACGAACAGGCTGTCCTGGATGAGGATGCCCCGGTTGGGCTCCGGCTGGTTCTCTGTGCCATCCCAGAGCCAACCGCCTACCACAGCAACCGTGTTTCCAGTTTGTGCGGCTTCATCCCCCCCGCTTCCTTCCCCGCCACACCCGACCAGAAATAGGGCCAGAAGTACGCCGAGGAAAAGCTTAAGGGGCCCGCCAAGGAAGAGCGGCATCGGTACGCTTCGCCAGGCTCTCATGAACGTCTCCAGGGCATCCTCCATGTGAAAGGAGCCATCAGGCTGAAGGTAGAGCTTGAAGGTGCCTTGGAAAGGATGGTGCACCACGAGGTGACCGTCCCCCAGCGTCACCCTGATTGCGCCCTCGGCCTCCTCTCCCAACGGCACCGGCGGGTAAGGCCATTCCCCTGCGAACTCACCAAGCTGGTCGTGAGGTCTTGAGGTGATCAGCGGGTCCGGCGTCACCTCCAGGGGCATCAGCGTCGGGTCATGGGAAGGGGTCCCCGTCCGGGCCTCCAGAATCTCCTGGACAAGGCCCAGAAGCTGGGGCATAGGGGTGCTCTCTCCGTCATAGGTATTGGCCCGGTTCACGATGACCATGTCAGACTTGGGAAGGACCGCGATGAACTGGTTCCCCACACCCAGGGCCGCGTACATCCCGTGATCCAGGAAGGGGGGTTGGCGGAGAATCCACCAGTAGAAGCCGTAGCCCATGATGTCCGTGTCGATGGAATAAAGGGCGCTGCTCCGGTTCACCCAGTGCTCCGAGAGAATCCTGGATTCGTCCCACATCCCGTAGCGAGCGAAGAGGAGCCCGAAACGGGCGGCATCCCGAGCCGACAACCGAAAGGGGTAGGCCGGGTACCGGGACTTGTCCAGCTCGTAGTGGTAGTAGCCGTCGGACACCCGCCAGTCTTCCATCTGAAGGGGCCCGCCGAAATACTCGTCGAAAGCCTCGAACACGTCGTCTCCCGTTTCCTGCATGAGAATGGTTGCGGAAGTGTTGAAGTCCCAGTTGTTGTAGGCGAAGTAACGCCCCGGACCCTCGCTTCCCCGGGGACGGGAATCGGTCCGACCGGCATAGGCGGCGGGATGGAACACACCGGACCTGGCCTTCAGGAGATCCAGAATGCGAGCTTGCCTCTCCGACTCCAGGAGAGGATCGGGCCAGTCGTCGATGCCCAGGTCCGCCAGAGTCTTGTTCAGATCGATCTCCCCCCGGTCCCAGTAGATCCCGTAGAGGGCCGAGAGAAAGCTCTTCCGCACCGAGTGGCACATGAACCGGCGTCCCACGTCGCCCCAGGAGGCCACCACGGCACCATCTGATATGACCAGGAAGGCCGAGGAGGGCATGGCTTCCCAGGTGGCCCGGGCCGCCTCCAGCTTGGCCGGGTCGAACCCCGCCTCCTCCACTGAGGCGTAGCGCATCCAGGCTTCGCCGGGATACCGGGTGCCGGTGGCCTGAGCCGATACTGCCAGAGGGGCGCAAAGGAGGAGGGCGAGGGCCCACAGGAAATACAGCGATCGCCGCGACACTTCCCTCTTGTCACGCATGGTTCTCCCCTTTGAGGACGCGGTTGGGGTGGGTTCGGGGCCAGAAAATAGGGCGTTGGCCAGTGGCGAAGAAAGTATGGCCTCGCGAAGGACCGATGTGTGCTGAGACTACTGCCCCACCTCCCGGCTCAGAATCGTGATGGGCTGCGGATACCGCATTGGACCCAGAGGAGTCTGAATGGTGGGAGTGGCCCGTAGCGCGATCTCCTTCGGCGCCCCTCCCTGGTCCGCGATGGAAAGGGCCAATTCAAACAGATCCTGGGCACTCCCCTCGAAGAACTCCATGAGGTTCAGGCTGATGCTAAGGGGAACGTCCGTGGGTTCACCCGGAGGGAGCAGGACGTCGTTTTCGAGCACGCCACTCAGCGTTTCCCGATCCTGGAGCAGAAGAGTCCAATCCATCTGAACCATCCTGGCCTCCGTGGTGTTTTCGGCCGGGTTCTCGGCCCGAAGGTGCAGACGAAAGTCCAAGGGAAGCTCGTTTCGGGACAAGCCCAGCACCACCCGCCCGGCGTCCACCACCGACAGGTCGTCGAAGGAACGGACCCTTCCGATATCGATTCCGGAGAGCCGAAGGTCCGAAACCCGGTCCAGGGCGAAGTCCACGTTCCGGAGGGCCGCGAATTGTTGAAGGGTGGCACAGCCCGTGGCCGTGGTGAGCAGGATGCCGCCTACGGCAAGGCAGGAACGGAGGAGTTTGTATCGCATGGGTCTGTGGTCCCCTCAATGCGGAATGAAACCTACGTGTCCTTCCATCCCGACCGGTTCAACCAACGGCCGAGGGAATAGACCGCTCTTCCCAACCACTGTGCCACCCTTCACCGGCACCCGAGAAGGTCTGATAGGGATAGACCGGGAAGAAGGGAGCTTGGTCACCTTCTCAGGGAACTTATCCAGTTACTTAGGGATCCGTCGAACCCTGATGGGTAATAGGTGAGATGGTCATTCCAACACCAACCCGGGGCCTCCGCCGGATCTTCGCCTATCGAGATATGTGATCCGGGAGATCCTATCCCGAGGGAATCAGATCAGTAGAGGGCCGCAGCGGCTTCACTTCGAAGTCGACCTTTTTGCCGAGAATATGGAGCAGAGCAACCATCTGCCCCACGGACTTTCCGTAGTAGGTCGGATCCAGAAGCCGGTAGAACTGACTGGGTGATGTCCTAAGACGACGTATCATCTCCCTCTTGCTCAAACCGCTTTCCTCTACCGCATCCCGGGCCACCGAAGTGAGGCGGTACAAAAGGAGATCGTTGAGGAGGTCAGGATCCTGGTTGTACTCGAGCACGACGTCGAGATGCACCGTGTCCTCGACCCCGGATTCTAGCTTGTACGTGAATGCCTCACTCCCCGCCTCCGGGTCAGGGTATACCTCTATGACCCGATCGGTCCCGGTGGGCTGGGCCAAAAGCTTCGCAAAGGGAAAGGAGTACTCACCCTTGGCGGTGAGTACTTCGAAAACCTTCTTTCGGTTATTGGCCTTCACGCCGACGATTTTCACAGAAGCTTCTCCTCCTCCAACTCGTCAATCAACTTCCGAATGCGACGGGAGACCATTCCTTTCATCGGTTCCCGTTTTTCCAGGTTCCACTTCCCAATAAGAACGCCGTCGCGATACACATGAACATGCCGAGGCGGATGGTCACCCCTCCAGGTGATGAACACATAGCCACCCCTTTTGACCTTTCCCATCCACATAGTACCATTCTTGGTAACACCTAACAAGGATCCCCAACCCGGAGGTCCGTTCCAGAATGTTCAGATCCGGGAGGGGCGGCGGGATGGGTGGATGGGAGGACCCCACCGTCAGGCCCCATCTTCCAGACCATGGGATCGATCCATGGCACTCGGCGCCCTACATTTTCCCCCGGCCGGATATGCGGTTGGATTCTCCATTCCCCCAAAGGCCCCCGAATCATGAGAGTCGCACGCCTCACCCTTTCCTCCTGCACCCTGCTCGCGTGCATGGCCATGCCCCTGCCCGCCCAGACTTTCGACGTTTCCGTTCCACCGGGGGTCAACTTCGACACGGCCGAGTTCCGCCTCTGGCATCCGGAGGGTGTCGAGGTCCTGAAAGGGATTCTCGTGCTGGTGCCCGGGTCGAACGGCGACGGCCGCGACGGAGTCGAAGACTCGACCTGGCGTGAACTAGCCGAGAAACACAACCTGGCTCTTCTCGGCGTCCACATGACCGACAAGCGTCATGCGCAGATGTTCATCGAGCACTATGTGGACGTGGAAAAGGGCAGCGGTGCAGCGCTCCTGGAGGCTGTGGACACCTTCGCGGATGAGTCTGGACACCCGGAGTTGAGCTACGCTCCCCTGCTCCTTTGGGGCATGTCTGCGGGCGGACAGTTCAACTACGAGTTCGCACTCTGGAAGCCCGAGCGAGTGCTGGCCTTTATCGTGAACAAAGGCGGGATCTACTATTCAGCCCAAGCATCGGAGGCAGCTCAACGCGTGCCCGGATTCTTCTTCATCGGCGAGACGGACCTCGAGTTCCGCAACGACATCATCGCCGGGATCTTCGCCATCAACCGACGGGCCGGCGCGCTCTGGGCTCTGGCGGTGGAGCCGGGAGTGAGTCATGCGGTGGCTGGATCGAAGGATATGGCCGTCATGTTCTTCGATGGACTGATCCCCCTTCGACTGCCACCCGCACCCGCTGGTGAGGGGAACGCGCCGGAGCTCAGGCCGCTTGATCCAAACGCGGGGCACATAGCCGATCCGAAAACCATGGCGATCCAACCAGCAGCCGATGCACCGGCAACCACTTATCCGACTTCCTGGCTGCCGACGGAGGCGCTTGCTTGGGCCTGGAGAGCTTTGGTGGGCGGAACGAATTGAGGCTGGGGTTCTTCTGGGATGCCATTCCAGGAGGCCTGGTCGGCCGGGTCCCGAACTGTCACACCCCCCTGCGATCTTTCCCTCCCAAACCATGAAGGGAGGGAGTCACCATGTTCGAAGCATCACTGGGTACGCCCCAGCATCACGAGAACCTCACCATTTTCCCTGTTCTGGTAGAGGCTGAACGAGACCTGCCTTACGGACTCATGGCCGAGGCGCTGGCCATGGGAATTCTCACCATCCGGGAGAAGGACGGAGGCGAATTTCCCACCCTCATCGCCACCAACACCGGCATCCAAGGCATTCTGATTCTCGATGGTGAGCAGCTCATCGGGGCAAAGCAGAATCGCATGACGAACCGCTCCATCATCCTGCCACCCAACAGCATTACGGAGATACCGGTGTCCTGCATGGAGCAGGGGCGGTGGCACTTCGTGGGTCATGAGTTCGATCCGGCACCCCAGCACGCACCGTCGAAGGTGCGGAGGAAGGCGAGAGAGACCGAAGCGAGAGCCAGCTATGCAGCGGAGGCGCGCGGCCCGGGCGCCCGTTTCAGTTACCGGGATCTGGCCCAGGCCCAGGGTGAGGTGTGGGACGAGATCAGGAACTTCGAAGACAAGCTCGGAAGGTCCACGAGCGTGTCCTCACGGGATATGCCCTGGACGCGATAGAGGGGGGTTCCGGACCCGTGGATTCCGGAGGAGGGGAAAGGGCCGAGGATCGACCACAACCCAGGCTCGAACCGGCCACCACCATCTTCGCCCAACGGTTCATCGAAGACCTGAAAAACGCCCACCGGGCCCCGTCTGAATCCGTGGGGATGGGGGAGTATCGCATTCTCCGAGGTGGGGTGGTCGGCGGTGAGCTGATCACCAAGAACAGACTCGCTCACCTCTCGGCCTTCCCGGCTGACGACAGGGTCGGCTCCCGGGACGGAGGGCCCCAGGCTGGACAGGGAGGACCTCGGGTACGCGGTTCAGGACCCATTGCGCGGCCCAGCCGGAGGAAGAGGAGGTACTAGCCGGCCTCAGTTCCGGTACCAGGTCTCTCGGCTGAAACGGGCGTGGAGGAGAGACTTGACCTTGGCCTTGGCCTCGGCGGACCGGTGCAGGCAGCGGCGTGGGCGGCCGCGGCGAAGGCCTCGGCCAGAATCCGGGTCAGGCGGGCGGCCCGGAGACGGACTCTCCGGAGGAGACCAGAAAGGGATAGGAGCCGGTGGCGATTTCCTCCTGGGCTCTTCGGTTCGCGAGCTTCATGAGGCCCACAGCTCCCAATGCCATCCCCGCGACCGTGGTTGGGGGCATGAGAGCGAAAAGGTCGGGGCCCTCCGTGGCCAGGATCATCAAAACCGCAAAGAGAGTCCAACCCGAGAGGAAGGCGAATTGCCAACCGAGCCGCTTCCTGGCCCGCGTGGCACAACCCTCGCACACCAATCGGCCGTGAATCAGGAAGCGCTCCTCGGACTCGACCTCCGACCACTTCAGCGCGCAGGATGCACAAGCACCTGATGCGTTTCGGCGCCGCGACTGCCATCTCCCGGTGGCCCAAGCCAAAGCCATCCCGGGGACGGCAGCGAACCCTGCCACGGTCAGTACGAGCCATAGGACGTCCATACTTCAATCGTACAGCGGGCCACTACACGCGCCAAGACTTTTCAGATCGTCCGGTCAACCACCCGTCAACCGCTCGGCCAACGCGCGAAGACGCGCCCGGGCCGCCTCGTCGTGGGCTTGTGTGTTCCCCTGGGCCGGGGTCATCTGGTTGAAGTAGAGGCCGCTACCCAGGTCGGTGCCGTTGACCAGGTAGATCACGGCCTCAGTCCCTTCGTCGACGCTGGTCCGGGCCCTGGCGCCCCGTTCCAGGACCATGTCGGTGTCCATCATGGTCGCAGGGTGGAGGGCATTGGCGGTTACGCCGGTGCCCTCGAGCTCGGCGGCCAGATCGACGGTGAACATGACCTGGGCGAGCTTGCTCTGGGCGTAGGCCCGTCCGTCGCTATAGCCCTCCTCCAGCATGACGTCGTCGAAGTCGATCATACGCTGGGCCGCCGAAGAGACGTTGACGATCCGGGCCGGCGCGCTCTGCCGAAGGAGGGGTAGGAGCTCCCGGGTAAGGAGGAAGCCCGAGAGGTAGTTTACCTGAAAGTGGAGCTCGAGGCCGTCATCGCTCAACCTCCGGGGGCCCTCCAGCCAGATCCCGGCGTTGTTGACGAGGACGTCGAGGCGGTCGTAGTCGCGGAGGATGGCCTTGGCCAGGGCACGGACCTCGTCGAAGGAACCGAGCTCTGCGGTGTAGAAGCGGGCGCTCCCGCTTCCCTGCTCTTCGATCTCCGCCACCAGCGCCGAGCCCCGCTCGAGGTCCCTTCCGTGGACGATGACATGGTCCCCATCTGATGCGAGCTGCCGGGCCACCTCCCGCCCAAGCCCCCCGGTGGAACCGGTGACCAGAACGACCCGCTGGCCTTCGGAAGGGGCGCTACCGGCAACGGCTTCCAACTCCTGGCCGGTCAGCGACGCCGCGCCCACCGCCAGGAGGGCTACCACGAACGCGACCCCAACGGGAATACGGGCAGACGGATGGGTCCTCATCTTTCCTCCACGCTCTTCATCGAAACGGAAACCGAGCCACCGAGAAACTGCACGGCCGGTTTGGCAGGGCCGGTGCAGTGGAGGTTCGTCTACACCGGAAGCAACGAGAGGATCGGTTTGTGTAGAAAGTCCCCCAGGGCCGGGTCGTACCTGTTCGCGAACCAGGTTTACCTATTGGACCATCAGCCCCCCCGCCAAGAGTCCCAATGTCAGAAAACATCAGCGTGATTCGAACCTGGGACCTCCCGACGTATTTCCTGTTGCTCCCGTATCAGGCTAGCCACATTTTTCCGGTGGCTGGCTTTTCAGGCGGGTCGACCGAGGACTGACCCCGGGGATCGAGTCCGATTCCCGGGGCACCGGCGTATATACAAAGGGAGGAAACGATGAAGAGTACTCAAAGGCCCCTGTTGGTTCTCATGGCAGTTCTAACCCTTTCCTGCACAGCTCCCCGGGAGGAAGCACCGGCTGTGGACCTGGCAGCCGAGGAAGCAGCTGTAACCGCTGTGGTGAATCAGTTCGGGGAGATGTGGGAATCCGAAGACCTGGAGTCGGCAGGTCGGATTTTCGCTCAGGGGCCCGACCTGAGGGTGTTCGGCACCGACGCCGCTGAAATCTGGGTCGGCTATGACATGTTCGCGACCTCACTGGAGGACCAATTCGTTGCCTATGAAGACACTGAGGTCAGGGCCCGTGACCTAGAGGTCACAGTTCACGCCTCGGGGCAAACGGCATGGTTTCGGGAACTCGCCGATTGGCACGTAACGGTGGACGGCGAACGGATGGAGGTGAATGACCTCCGTGTGACCGGAGTCCTGGAAAAGCGATACAGTGGCTGGATCATCGTCCAACTGCACGTATCCGTCCCCGTCACCGGCCAGGTAGTGGCCTACTGACGAAAACGGGGTGAAGGAGGATGGCCAAGGGGGTTTCAGGTACCGAACCTCCTGACTACTAAGGAGGGGAATCGCGAGCCCACCCATGACTCGCTGGCCCCACTGTCACACCCCCCTCCCATCTTGGTGGAGATAAGCACCCGCGGACGATAACCCGCGGGAAAGCTGGCGAAGCCCCGACAGCGGGCCGTACCTTTTCAATAACCAGGTTTACTTATGGGACCATCAGCCCCCCCGCCGAGAGTCCCTATGGTCGAGCCCATCAGCAAAGTCCAGCGTTGGCTGGACCTCATCGCTTATCTCGTAGGCCGCCATTTTCCGGTGCCCGTGGAGGAACTCATGGAGC
>JBDHGR010000182.1:0-8030 GCA_039589815.1 Gemmatimonadota bacterium
GGGCCCGCGGTCACGGTCATGGCGGGTCCATGCGCTGTGGAGGGCCCCGAGCAGTTGTTGGCTACGGCCCGAGCCATTCAGGCCAGCGGGGCCTCAATCCTCCGAGGCGGGGCGTTCAAGCCGAGGACCTCACCCTACAGTTTTCAGGGCCTCAAAGAGGAGGGCCTGAAGCTATTGAAGTGGGTGAGCTCCGAGACCGGTTTGCCGGTGGTCACCGAGGTGATGGACATTCGAAAAGTCGAGGAGGTCTGCGAGTATTCCGACATTCTCCAGATCGGATCGCGACAGATGCACAGCTATCCTCTCCTCGAGGAAATCGGCCGGACCAGGAAGCCGGTGCTGCTGAAACGGGGGATGAGTGCGACTCTCGACGAGTTCCTCTTTGCCGCCGAGTATGTTCTGAATCAGGGAAACGAGCAGGTGGTCCTGTGCGAACGGGGAATCCGCACGGCGGGCCAGTCCGCCCGCAACACCCTCGACCTGAACGCTGTCCCCATCCTCAGACGGTTGACCCACCTACCCGTGATCGTGGATCCAAGCCACGGAACCGGCCACTGGTGGATGGTACCGGCCATGAGCCGGGCTGCGGTGGCAGTAGGGGCCGATGGCTTGTTGGTGGAGGTGCACCCCGAACCCGAAGAGGCGCTGAGCGATGGCCTCCAGTCGCTCAAACCAGAGAAGTTCGATGCAATGATGCATGAAGTCCGGGCCGTTGCCCAAGCGATCGGCAGGAGCATCGCCCCGCCGCTCCATTCTGGAGAGTGAGAATCGACGCAGACGCCTGACTGGTGTCCCCCGCCTTACTCGGTCCTTCGAGTGAACCTCCATGAACCGGAACCGATTGACCTCAGTTCAGACGCTCCTCTTCGGCGGGCTCGCCCTCCTCGCATCCGTTGGTTGCGAAGGCGGACCTCAAGCCTCGACCCGTGATATTCTTACCACGCGCACCATGGGGCTTGCCCACCTGGAAGAAAACCGCCTGGACGAAGCGGCGGTCCAGTTCAGCAGGCTCACCGAATTAGCCCCCGAGGAGCCCCTGGGGTTCGCCAATCTCGGGCTGGTGTACCTGCGTCAGGGGAATTACGAGGATGCCGAGAGCAGCATCCTACAGGCGCTCGAGCTCGAACCGTCCGACCCGGACGTTCGCCTCCTTCTCGCCAAGGTATTGGATTTGACCGGCCGAGTGACCGAGGCCAAAGAGATCCTCCGGGGCACGCTCACCGACACCGTCCCACATCTCAAGTCTCTGTACGCCCTCTCTCAGCTATCCGCCGATGCCGAGGACCCAGCCGAGCGGGTGGAACGGGAGGAGCACCTCGACCGGCTGGTGGCCCTGGCACCAGCGAATCTGCCCGCCCGGCTCCTGCTGATCCAGGCCCTTCTGGAGAATGACAAGGCCGATGATGCCCTGGGCAACCTGGAACAACTCCATGCTCAGCTTCCTGAGCTACCTCCCCAGGCCGCCCCGTTCTTCGACGAGGCGATGGAGCATATGGTTTCGGGCAGGGCCTCCCAAGCTCTTAGGCCCATGTTGATCCTTGCCAACATCCTGAGAGTCACGGGCCTTTACCAGGCCGGCGTCAACGCGTTGGAGGGTCCCGGGGGAGTGCTCATCGGCTTCCCCGTCGTCACGTTCAGCCAGCCAGTGGCAGAGCAGCAAACTCAGGAAGAGATTCTCGCCTCCCTCCGGTTCACCGACGTCACACGAGTCGCGGGTTTGGGCGGCATCTCCCTTGGGGAACCGACGAGCTTTTTCCTGACCGTTGAGGACTTCGATGGAGACGGAGACGGAGACATCTACGTAGGCACTGCCGAGGGAAGTCTCCTCCTGGAAAACCATCTCGGTGTGTTCACCGACGTCACCGAGGAGGCTGGCGCGGGGACCTCTGGTGCCGGGGCCGCGATCTTCGGCGACTACGACAACGACCGCCACCTGGATCTCTTCGTAGCCCGCCAGGGGACCGACGCCCTCCTCCAGAACCGGGGGGACGGGACCTTCATCGACGTGGGCCTCTCGGCCGGCATCCGGGACGTGGGGGCGAGCCATGCCCCTCTCTTCCTCGATGCGGATCACGACGGGGACCTCGATCTCTTTCTGGCGGGTCCGGGCCCGAACCGTCTGTATCGCAACAACGGGGACGGCACCTTCCTGGAGAACGCCGAGGGAATGGCCATCGCGGGTCAAGCCGGCAATCATCGGGCCGCGGCGTTCGGTGACTTCGACGATGACGCGGGCCTGGATTTGATCGTAACGGATGAGGATAGGGGGGCCGTTCAGTATCGCAATCTCTTGGAGGGCCGCTTCGAGGACCTGACGGAATCGAGCGGCCTGGAACCGGGAACCGGCGCGGTCGCCCTGGCCGTGGGCGACTACAACAACGACGGGTTCCCCGATCTGTTTCTGGCAGGCACCGGGGGCTCCCGCCTGTTCATGAACAGTGGAGACGGAAGCTTCGACCGTGACAGGCGACCCACCTCTATGTCCCTCGCCCTGGAAGGACTGTGGGTAAAACAAGCGATGTTCCTCGATTTCGACAACGACGGTTGGCTTGACCTCCTGGTGGCGGGGGATGCTCGAACCGGCGGGAGGGGCGTGTCGCTCTTCCGAAATGGCGCTCCGGGACGATTCGACGACGTTTCCTCGCTTTTGCCGGATGACCTGGTTTCCGTGGAGAGGATCGCCGCCCTCGACTACGCCGAGGACGGGGATCTAGACCTCCTGGTGGCCCAGGCGGACGGAACGCTCCGACTGCTGCGCAACGATGGGGGAGACGCCAACCACTTCCTGAAGCTCAAGCTCACCGGCCTGATGGTGGCCGGCAGCAAAAACAACAACTTCGGCATCGGTGCAAAAGTGGAAGTACGAGCCGGCGGAATGTACCAGATGCGGGTCGTCACGCAGCCTACGACACACTTCGGACTCGGGCAGCGGCTCCAGGCTGATGCGATTCGGATCGTGTGGACCAACGGTGTGCCGCAAAACGTCCTTTATCCCGGAGGGGATCAGGAGTTGGTGGAGGAGCAGGTCCTCAAGGGATCATGCCCGTTCCTCTATGCATGGAATGGCGAACGATACGAGTTCGTGACCGACGTCATGTGGCGCAGCGCCCTGGGCATGCCCATGGACATCATGGGAGGGGGGGGTACGGGGTACGCGCCCGGGGCCGCATCCCGCGAGTACATCAAGATCCCCGGAGACGCCCTGAAGGCCAGGGACGGCGTATATTCTCTCCAGGTGACGGGGGAACTGTGGGAGACCGGGTACATCGACGAGGTGAAGCTCCTGGTTGTGGATCACCCGGACTCCGTTCAAGTGCTCCTGGACGAGCGTTTCGTGCCGCCGGGAGACGCGACACTACGGATCTACCAGGTCGCGGAGCCGCGGGCGCCTGTGGCCGCGACGGACGAGCACGGCCGTGATCTTCTTCCCTTCCTCCGGGAGCGGGACGACCGGTATGTCTCACAGTTTCGATTGGGGAAATTTCAGGGCCTTACCGAGACACACGATCTCGTCCTCGATCCCGGCCAAGTGGACCGTGGCGAGGACCTCACCCTCTTTTTGAACGGCTGGATCTTCCCTACCGACGCCAGCATCAACGTGGCCCTTTCCCAGTCGGACCAACTGGCCTCCACTCCTCCCCAGGTGCAGGTGGTGGGTCCCGACGGCGAATGGCACACGGTCATCGAGAACATCAGCTTCCCGTCGGGTAAAGCGAAGACCATCGTGGTTGATCTCGCGGGCAAGTTCCTGAGCCAGGATCGGCGGGTGCGCCTTCGCACCAACATGCAGATCTATTGGGATCAGGCCTTCTTCGCGACGGGTGATGTGAGGGGACCCGACGCGGGGGCCACCCTGGAACCCATCGGAGCCGACCTCCACTTCCGCGGGTTTTCCCGGATGTACCGCAAGGGCGGGCGCTACGGGCCTTTCTGGTTCGATTACAGCGATGTAACCGAAGAGCAACCGTGGTTGCCCCTTCGAGGTTTATTCACCCGCTTCGGAGATGTGGGAGAACTGTTGCGGCACGCCGATGATATGTACGCAGTGATTGGACCGGGTGACGAAATCACGGTGGAGTTCGACGTGAGGGACGCGCCACTTCTCCCAGCCGGATGGAGCCGCGACTTTATCCTCTACTCCGACAGTTGGCTCAAGGACGCAGATCTAAATACCGGCTCCGGCCAAGCCGTAGATCCCCTGCCCTTCCACGGGATGTCTCGCTACCCCTACGGGACGGACGAGTCCTACCCCCTGGATGCCGAGCACCAGGAGTACTTGAGGCGGTACAACACGCGGAGCATGATGCCCAACGGAGGTTAGGGGCTATCGGGCCGGCCGCCTCCGCAGATCCCACCACATCGCCGTGGGACCCACCATGGCCAGGGCCAGGATGGGCGGCGAGTAGTAGAGGGGGGTCAGCACATCGATATGGTAGTTCCCCGCCAGGCGGATCCCGAACTCCACGACCGCCACAAGGACGGCCACGAGTATCCTGCCCCGTCGGGTCGCCACGGTGGTGCGGGGATCGGTCACCATGAAGAAGATGAACAGCTGGTACATGGGCCCCGTGACCGGCGCGATCTCAGCTAGGAACGGTGTGCCTACGATCAGGCTCCGTATCCATGCAAGCGCGAGGAAGGCACCCAGGTAGGAGAAGGTGACGTGAAGGACTCTGGCACGAGTCACAACAAGCAACCCCACCACCCAGATCACGGCGTTGGTCGCCGGGTCGTTCCCCCACTGGTGGCTCAGCACCGCCACCTGTGCGGGGGCCAGCAGCACGAGAGCGCTGATGGCGAAGTTCGTCGGGTTCCAGAGGTGCCGTCCCCGGAACCGCAGCACGTACTTGGAAGAAATGGCGACAAACGCGCCGATGGCGAACGGCCACAGGATGTTCGATTGCGGCTTGGTCAGGAGCGCCAGGGAGACGCCAGATATGTAGGCGCTTTGAAGAGAGGCCGGCCGTCCTCGAATGAAAATCGAGAGGAGGTATTCGGTGGCCACGCAGACGCTCAGAGTCACGGCCAGACGTTCGTAGCCGCCCAGGATCTGATACTGCCATTCGCCCAGGACCAGAATTGTGGTGACCAGGATGGCAATCAGCCACTTGGGGCTGAGGACCGTCAGCCACGTGCCTATCAGCCGGAGGGCGTCCCTTGGGTACACGTCGGCGCTACCCACCCCTAGGACGCTCCCCCACGGGTGTAAAGGGTCGGTCCGGCTCCCGTACTCGGTGCCACCCGCCGGCGTCCAGACCGTCCAACTCCTGGAGCCGTCCCGAAGGCCAGCGGATGCTCACGAGCCCCGTACGGACTGCCGCCCCCAGGCCAAAGTGCAACCGACGGTCGTTCTGGCTCGCAAACCCCATCCCTCCGTCCACGACCTTCCGCAGGCGGCCCCCGGCCCACTCCACCGTGACCTCCGCCCCAATGGCGCTTCGGTTGCTCGTGGTGCCCTCCAGCTCCAGGCCCACCCAGTTTCCGCCGTCGCTCACCCGGTTTCGGTAGATCAGGGCCGGCCCACCCTGATTGGCGACGATCACGTCCTGGACGCCCCGGTTGAAGAGGTCGGCGAACACAACGGCCCGCCCGTCGTAGGTGTCGCCGACCCCCGCCCATTCAGCCACGTCAACGAAGCGGCCCGTGGTGTCGCGCAGGAGCAGCCGGGACCGCTCGTACCCGGACAGGCTGGCCGAGCCAATATCTGGCCAGTTGAGAGCGTCCTCGATGATCCTGCCGCTGGCACCTCCGATCATGGACATCCCATACCAGTAGTCCTCTTCGGGGTCGGCCGAGATGAACCCGTTGGTCACGAACAGCTCCAGCCGCCCATCGTTGTTCAGGTCCCCGAACTGGGCGCCCCACGCCCACCCTGCGTCAGCCACCGGCCCTTCCGCCACCTCCTGGAAGCGTCCGTATTCCGGGAGTTGGTTGAGCCGAAGGTTGTTGCCCTGGAAGAGGTAGCCACGTTCCGAGATGTTCGTGACGTATACGTCCAGACGGCCCCTGTTCTCCACGTCTCCCAGCGACACCGACATCCCGCTCTTGGAATCGTCCCTCAGCCCGGCGGCCTCCAGCACGAAGCCTTCCCCCCACCGGTTCAGATAAAGCTCCTCGGGCCCGTAGTCGTTGGCCAGGTACAGATCGGTCCAGCCGTCACCGT
The DNA here is from genome assembly GCA_039589815.1 of Gemmatimonadota bacterium. GTDB lineage: Bacteria > Gemmatimonadota > Gemmatimonadetes > Longimicrobiales > Gaopeijiaceae > JABDNZ01. Next base: position 6,164 of record JBDHGR010000182.1, read on the forward strand.
CGAAGTCGGCCGCCGCCACCGCCAGCGTCCAACGGGTGCTACCAACGCCCATCTCGGTGGTCACGTCCAGGAATCCCTCACCGGTGTTCCGGAACAGCCGATTGACTCCGCCGTTGCGGGCGAACTCGAAGCTGTCGTGGAAGATGCGGGTACTCTCGAGATTCCAGAGGTCGATCTCTTCGCGGAAGTACCCCGCCACATAGAGATCCAATAGGCCATCCCGGTCGTAGTCGATCCAGACGGCCCCGTTGGAGTTCATCCACCGCCGGAGCCCCATCCCTTCGGTCACGTCCTGAAAGAGCCGCCCCTGCATATTCCTCAGCAACTGCGGGTATCCGTACTTGTAGACGAGAAGGTCCTCCCAACCGTCGTTGTCGTAGTCCCCCCAGACGGCTCCCATGGACACACCTTCACCTTCCCGGTTCAGGTCGGCGACCCCGAAGCCGCGGGCAGCCTCCCGGAAGGTTCCTCCTTCATTGAGGTAGAGGGCGTTGGGCTCTTCGAAACGACTGTTGGTGAAGTAAAGATCCGGCCAACCGTTCCGGTCCACGTCGGCAATGGAGACCGAGGCGCCAAGCGCCGCCACGTGGGCACCGATGTTGTCGATGCGAGGGTCGAACTCGGGTTTTCTGTGGACGAAGTCGACCCCCACCTCCGGGGCGACGTTCTGGAGGCGGAATCCCATGGGGATGAGAGGCCCGGCCTCGGCGCCTTCGCCGCCTCCTACGACGGCCGCGTAGGCAAGGGCTCCAACGAACGCCAGCGTTGTGACGAATCGGGGAAACACGCGTTCCTGGCGTTCAGGAAAGGGGTCCGAGGAGCTCACGTAGGGTACCAAATCGCCTCTGAGTGGGGTTTTGAGCGGACAAAGAACCCCGACCCTCACAGGGAGAGAAGGTTCCCTCCCGGGCTTTACCGAATGACCCTCGGCTGGAGGCCAAGGGACCAGCCCTGGGTCCCCGTGATGCTCGCCGTCCGGGTGAGCGTCCGCCCCCCGACCTCCAGGGTCACGGTGTACTGCCCCAGGGGCACCCACAGGTCTTCGATGCCCAGGCGCTGGGTGCCCACCCCCCTGCCCCGATCGAATTCCCCGCCCCTCCGGGTGCTCCAGACGACCGTGTGGATTCCAGCGTTCGATTCGCCCACCAGATCCGCCACCACCTGGCCTCCCGCGTCGGTGACAGTGATCCGGGCCGGCCCCGACACTCCCTCACGCAGGTAGTACCGGATGGCCATTCCCAACTCCCCGTTGGGCGTCTGGATGTACTTTTGCCCGTTCAGGTAGTCGTTCGCGCCAAAGGACCAGAGCACACGCTGGACCGTGGGCGGCACCTCGAACATGTGGACATCGGATGCGAGTACGGACTCGTTCAGCTCCTGGAGCGCCGCGACGTTGGTCAGCCAGACGCCCCGCCCGTAGGTGCCCACGACCAGATCACGGTCACGGGGGTGAACCACCAGGTCGTGGACCGGGATGTTGGGCATGTTGTTGTTCATCCGCACCCAGTGCCCGCCCCGGTCCAGGGAGACAAACAATCCCACGTCGTTGCCGACGAAGAGGAGGTCCGGGTTCCGATCATCCTCCCAGACCACATTGATAGGCTCCGGGGGAAGGCCGGACCCGATGTCCCTCCACGTGGCCCCGTAGTCGTCGGTCACATAAAGGAAGGGGCGGAAGACGTCGAACTTGTACCCGCTCTTGGAGACATAGGCCCGTCCGGCCTCGTGGGACGAGGCCCTGACCCGGCTCACGTACCCCGGTTCCAGGGCGCCCAGGGCCGTGAGCTTGGCCGTCATGTCCGTCCAGGTGGCTCCGTTGTCCCGGGTCACGTGGACCTTGCCGTCGCTCAGGCCCGCCCAGATCACA
>JBDHGR010000183.1:0-14576 GCA_039589815.1 Gemmatimonadota bacterium
TCTGGCGGCAGAGGCGGCCGGTTGGGAAGACCTGGCCTACGAAATGCTTGAGAGGGGTCGGCAGGGATCCCTTCCCGGCGATTTGCCCCTCCTGGATGCCGTGGAAACGCGCCTGGACCAGGGGATGGCTAGTGCCAAAGACTTCTTCCTCCAAGACCTTCTGTCCGGAGCCCTCCGCGAGCGGCTCATGAACCGCCCCTGAACGGAATAGGAGTGGGCCCCTTGTTGAACGTCCCGGTTGAGCGTCACCAGTTGCCCAATGGCCTTCGGGTTAACCTTTCCCTCGACCAGTCCATTCCCATTGTGGGAGTTAATCTCTGGTACGCAGTGGGTTCCAGGAACGAACGCCCGGGCCGCACCGGGTTCGCTCACCTCTTCGAGCACATGATGTTCCAGGGTTCGGCCAATGTGCCCAAGAACCGGCATTTTGAGCTGGTGGAACACGCAGGCGGCTCGTTGAATGCCTCAACCTGGTTCGACCGCACCAACTACTACGACACCCTCCCCTCACACCACCTGGAGTTGGCTCTCTGGCTCGAGTCGGACAGAATGGGGTGGATGCTTCCGGCCATGACCCAGGAGAAGCTGGAAAACCAGCAGGAAGTGGTGAAAAACGAGCGGAAGGAGAGGTACGACAACCAACCCTACGGAGACTGGGACGAGCGAATCCAAGCCCTGGTCTTTCCGCCAACGCATCCCTATCACCATTCCGTCATCGGTTCCATGGAGGACATCGGGGCCGCCACCCTGGAAGATGTGGCCGAGTTTTTCAGCACGTTCTACGTCCCGAACAATGCGGTTCTCACCCTGGCCGGAGATTTTGATCCGGACACGGCTCTGGATCTGGTGGACCGGTATTTCGGCCAGATCCCGAGGGGGGAACCGGTTCCCCCTCTTCCCGGGACAGCGGAGATTCCCCCGGTGATCGGGGAGATGGTGGAGGAAGAGGTGATGGGAGACGTGCCTCTCCCCCGGGTTTATTTGGGATTAAGGGTCCCCCCCCTGACCTCTGAGGGCTTTCACACGGCGGATGTTGCGGCGACGGTTCTAGGGGGCGGGAAAGCTTCCCGCCTTTACCGCTCGTTGGTTCGAGAGAAACGAGTGGCCAAGGATGTCCTCGCCTACCTCTTTCCTCTACAAACCAGTGCGTCCCTCCTTCTTTTTTGGGTTACAGGTTTCCCGGGGGCAAAGCCGGAAACCCTGCGAAAGGCACTTCTCGAGGAGCTGGAGGGACTGGAATCGGTGAGGCGGAAGGAGCTGGACCGGGCGGTAGCCTTAACCGAGACCCACCTCATGCGAAGCATCCAACAGGTGGGAACCAGGGCCGACCTGTTATCCATGTTCGATCAGACGTTCGATGACCCAGCTCGGTTAAACGCCGAGGTGGATCGGGTCAGGGCTGTGACACGGTCTCAGATAAAGGACTTTGGCACCGAGTTCCTGGGCCCGAACAACAGGGCCTTCCTCACGTACATTCCCGGAGAAGGCCAATGACAGGCGAAGGGGTCCCGCCCTTGGATCGCTCCAAGGCACCGGCGTCGGGTTCGGTCCGCTCGTTTGATTTTCCCCCGGTCCTCACGTCCACTCTGCCGAATGGCCTGAAGCTCAGGATTGCTCGGATGACCCGGGCCCCCCTGGTCACCATCGCCGTCATTCTGGACGCGGGGGAAGGGCTGCTCCCCGATGAATCGGCAGGTCTGGCCGTTCTTTCGGGGGAAGGCCTCGAGGGCGGATCGACCAGCCTCAGCGGACCTGAGTTGGCCGATGCCCTGGAGGGTATCGGGTCCGGCCTCGATGTCCGGACCGGATGGGATGCCACCACGGTCTCTCTAACCTGCCTCGCCGAGAGGATGGAAGAGGGTCTTACCCTTATGGCCGAGGCTCTCCTCCGTCCGGCTTTTCCAGCAGAGGAGATCGATCGGTTCCAGAGCCAGAGGTTGGCGGTGATCCGCCAAAGGCAGATGGATCCCGGCAGTCTGGCCGATGACGCGGCGGCCCACTTCGTTTATTCCGATTCCGTGTCCTACCACAGACCGTTGGCCGGAACGCATGAGTCGGTCGAGGAGCTTTGCCCCGACGGGATCCGATCCTTTGTCAAAGACCACTATCGGCCCTCGGGGGCGGGAATCGTGGTGGTGGGGGATGTGGAGGTCTCGGAAGTCGAGGCTCTGGTTGGAAACAGCTTCGGCGGATGGCAAGGGAAGGTGGCGGAGAGGCGTGAGGTGGACGCGAAGCCCCGTTTCGCCGAGAGGCGGGTCATAGTGGTTGACCGCCCCGGAGCGGTACAATCGGAGATCCGAATCGCCCAGATGGGAGTGTCACGATCGACTCCGTTTTTCTTTCCCCTCAAAGTCTTCAATGCGGTTCTCGGCGGTGCTTTCACCAGTCGGCTCATGCTGAATCTCCGGGAGGAACAGGGATTCACCTACGGTGTCAGGTCCCGGTTCTCCCACCGTCGGGGTGCGGGGCCCTTCGGAATCTCCATGGCTGTGGCCACCGAAGTCACTGCACCAGCGGTGCGGGAGGCTTTCGCGGAATTGGAGGGCCTTCTCGCGGAAGGCCCCACGGATAATGAGGTGGAGAGGGCCCGCGACTACATCGCTGGAGTGTTTCCTTTGTCACTGGAAACGACCACACAGGTGGCGGCCAGAATCAGCGAGATACAGGTCTATGACCTCCCGGTGGACTTCTTCGCCACCTACCGGGACCGGATCCGGGAAGTCACGCCCAAGGTGGCTCTGAAAGCCGGGGGGGCCACGATTCGCCCTGACCGGTTGACGGTGGTGGTGGTTGGGGATGCCGAGGGTGTCCGCGGTCCCCTGGAAGACCTGGGCTTGGGGCCGGTGGAGGTCGTTTCCCCGCCCTGGTCGCTGGAATAGGCTCCAACCCTCCCTGCAACCCTTCCCGCGGGTCCGCGTATTCTAATCAGGGGAGACCTGGGTCCCGGTTCCCACACCTAAGGGTTTGCTCATGGACGATTCTGTCGAGAAGGCCGGAGAGAAGGTGGAGACCGAGATGGGCCACCTGGGGTCCAGGCTGATTCATGATGGCCGGGTGGTCCATTTGTCCTTGGACAGGGTTCGTTTCCCCGACGGAACCGAGGGCGAGCTCGAGCTCATTCGCCACCGGGGAGCTTCGGCGGTGGTTCCATTCCTGGGGAAGGTTGGCGACCCGGATCCGGAAGTCGTTCTGGTCCATCAGTACCGTTATGCCGCAGGCGGATTCATCCACGAGATCCCGGCCGGCATCCCCATGGAAGGGGAGTCTTGGGAGGGATGTGCCCGCCGGGAACTTGAAGAGGAAACCGGGTACATCGCCGGCGCCCTTCGGCCCCTGACGAATCTTCTGACCACCCCGGGATTCACCAACGAAGAGATCCATGTTTTCGAGGCGAGCGGTTTGAAGAGAGGGTCGGTGAGCAGGGACAGGGACGAGTTCATGGAGGTGGTTGAGCTCCCATTCTCCAGGGTTGTTCAGATGGTCAGGGATGGAGAGATCCGAGACGGGAAGAGCTTGGTTGGGATCCTGCTGGTGGATCTCCTCCGTCGGGACGGACGCTAGGAGATTGTTGTGGGTTGGGGGTAGGGACACGGAAAGAGACCAAGTTGTGCAACATCCCTTCCGACGAGCGTTATAGGGGGTGAAAGCAGGCATCGTCCGAAATAAGACAGGTGTTGTATCAAAAAAAGGACACAGGGCTTGAGAAAACCCAACGAAAAAGGACTTTTTCCTCTGGTACGGATCCTGCCCTCCGAAAAGCCAGACGGTGAGGTGTGCCCAGCGGCACTCCCAGCGGCGCTGCCATCGGTGCTCTGTCTCGAACCAACTGTACAACCGGGGATTACATGAACGCCAAGCCAGCCAAGAAGATCCAGCCCAAGACCCGGGAACAAGCCGGACGTACCAGGGGAGGCCGCCGACGGTTCAAGGATCTGACGGACAGCCAGGTCGTTCAACAGTTCCTTGATGGAGACCCCAGGTCGTTCGGGGAGTTGGTGGAGCGGTATGACAAGAGGCTCCTGAATTTTGTATACCGCACCGTGGGGGATCGGGAACGGGGGCAGGATCTGGTGCAGGAGACCTTCGTTCGGGTGTATCGCCACCTTCACCGCTTCGATCAGACCAAGAAATTCTCAACCTGGATCTACACCATCGCCGGAAACCTGGCCAAGAACGAGCTCCGAAACCGCTCGCGTAATCCCCTCGTCCTTTTCCAGACGATCAAGAAGAATTGGGAGGCCGACCACCGGCCGCTGGAGTGGGAGGATACGAAGCTCCGCCCAGACGACCTCTACCGGAAGCGGCATCTGAAAGAACTGGTGGAGGACTCGGTGGCTCAGTTACCTGAGCACCACCGGATCGTCTTCGTCCTCAGGGAGCTGGAGGGAAAGACGTACGAGGAGATCGCCGATATCACCGGGTGCAACCTTGGGACGGTGAAGAGCCGCCTGAACCGGGCCAGGAACTACTTCGCAAGGATCATCGCGCCTCTGCTCGACTGAGGCTGCAGGGCTTCGGAGCTCCGGGCCTGACTCAAGCCGGCCCTTGGAGCCTTCGGCTAGAGTCTTGGGCTCTCCTTCCCGGAGGGCCATTTTTTCCCGCTCCACCTCCTCCCCTAAAACATATGGAGTCCGGAGGGGAACCTGTCGCGGGCTGGGAACGTAAGAGAGATACTGAAGTCTGGTCTCGACCGGAAAGCTCAGCCGAAGGAGTGCGTGGGAGCCGATGGACTGCCAGAACTTCTTGGCCCGTTTCTCTGATTTCACAGACGGGCGGGCCGAGGAAGCGGTTTCAAGAGAGATGGAAGCCCACCGTTCCTGTTGTGAACGGTGCCGGCGCTATTCTGATACGATCGAGGCCGGAATGGAGCTTCTCAGGGGCCTGCCCGCCTTGGAGGTCCCACCGGACTTCCGTCCCCGGCTCAACCACCGGATCTTTCACCTCGAGGACGGGGTGTCCCTCGCCAGGCCGTCTCTCGGGAGTGGAGCAACCATGGCCTCCGTTCTGGCGGTGGCCGGGTTGGTTGCCCTCTCGGCGTGGGCTCCGGCAGTTGGCGACTTCGAGCCGGTGATGGATCTTCCGGCGGTGGTCGTCGCCGACCCCCCGGATGCCGCTTTCACACCTACCCAACCCAACCCAACCTTCCCCAGAAGTCGGTCCTTCTTCACCACGACTGAATTTCAGGATGGCATCTGGGGCAACTCGCATGATCTTCTTCGAGAATACTCACCGGTTCTGGACCGCCGGCGGAACCAAGCCCTTGTCCGTGTCGGCATCGAGTGACCCGGTAGGAACACCCGCATGACATCCGTGGGTCCCCTCGGCCTCCAGGAAAAGGAGAAGGGTGGAGTCTTCTATCTGTTCGGGGATGATGCCTTCAGAAAGGAAGAAGAGGCTCGGGCCTTGGTCGACTGGCACCTCGATCCCGGGACTCGAGACTTCAACTACGATCCGCTGAGAGGATCGGAGGTCAGCGTCGAAAACCTGGCCTCGATTCTGGCGACTCCGCCTATGATGGCCGAGTGGAGGGTGGTTCTCCTGCGTGAGGTGGAGGCTCTGGCCTCCAGCCCTCCAGCCCGGGAGGCCCGTCTGGATGTAGTGAAGTCCCCGCCGCCAGGGCGGGCACTGATCCTTGTGGCCAGGAATACCCAGAAGTGGCGCCGAACGATGTCCCGGGTTGGGTGGTGGACTGGGCAGCGACCCGGCACGGTCGGAAGATCACGGAGGATGCCGCCAGAGCCTTGGGCGCGGGGGTAGGGACGAACCTTGGCGTTTTGGCTCAGGAGCTGGAAAAGCTATCCAATGTTGTGGAGGAGGGGGAAGCCATCGGGGTGGAAGCGGTGAGGGCGGCCGGCACCCAGATTCCCTCGGAAGACCGCTGGGTCTGGATGGACCGGGTGGGCCGCCGGGAGTACGGCGACGCCCTGAAAGGTCTGGGGATTCTCTTTTCGCAGGGCGAGTCTGGCGTGGCCCTGACCATCGCCCTGGCCAACCACCTGATCCGGGTGGCCCTGGCTCGAACCGGAGGGGCTGGAGCGCTGGAAGCGGCTCTCCCCCCCCATCAGAAGTGGCTCGTTCCTCGATTGCTCCAACAAGCAAAGGGGTGGTCACAGGAGGAGTTGGAAGAGGCGATCCTGGGGTTACGGAGAGTCGATCGGATCCTGAAATCCAGTTCTCTCCCCGACGATCACGTCTTGGAGGAGTGGCTGCTCGGGATGATGGCTCAACCGGAGGGAGGACGGTGATGGGGAGGCTGAAGGCGAGGCGGAGCTTGGTTCTCGCCCTGGCGTTCCTGGCTCTCGGGCCGGCATCCGGTCTATGCCAGGAAGGGGCCTCTCTCGTTGAGGTCGAGGCCTTTATGGCCCAGGGCCGGATCATGGAAGCCCGGAGAACGCTGGAGACATGGTGGACTGCTTGGTTCGCAGGAGCTTCCCGGACCGACCGCCAACGGGGAATCTGTCTTCGGGGGAAGTTGACCGTGGACCCAGCCATGGCCGAGCTGGACTTCCGCCGCCTCGTGCTGGAGTTCCCCGGGGGTCCTTTTTCGGACGATGCTCTGTTCCGCTTGGGCCTCTCCGCCGATCTCCGGGGTGACCTGAGGGTCGCTCAGGCCTCGTTTGCCCGCCTGGTTAGAGACTATCCCGCCAGTCCCCGGGTACCTGAAGCCCAGCGGTGGATCAGGCTTCACGCCGGGGAGATCGCGGCCCTCCCGGAAGAACGCCCGCCTCCGACTCCTGAGCCGGTGGGAGATGCCAGCTCCCAAGGCGGACAGGGGGAATTCGCGGTGCAAACGGGGGCGTTCCGGAGTCTGGCCAGGGAGAGTGCCCGGCAGCTTGCTCGCGAGCTGGAGCGGCTGGGTTTTGAGGTCACACTGGCCACGGATGCCGGTTCCGAGGAGCGGGTGGGAAGCGCTTGGGAGGCTGCCCCAGGAACCCCGATCGCCCCGCTCCCGAGATAGCCTCCTAAAGGGCGGCCAAGGCCCTCTCCATTCGGGCCCTGACCTCGTCCGCCAGGTGATCGATATCGTTTCGGCCAGTGACACCCAATTGGACCTTGGGATCCAGCACCGCCACAACGGAAGTCCCCTCCCCCTCGCCTTCGTAGACTATGACGTTACAGGGCAGAAGGAGGCCGATGTCCGTCTCGGACTTCAAGGCCTGATGGGCCAGGGGTGGGCTGCAGGCTCCAAGGATCTTGTAGGGCCGGAAGTCAACGTCCAACTTCTCCTTGAGAGTGGCTTGTACGTCGATCTCCGTGAGGATCCCGAACCCTTCTGTCTTCAGCTCTTCCCGGATACGTTGGTCCGCTTCCTCGACGGAAAGGGATACGGTTTTCTTGAACCCATAGTTGATGTGCGTCATGTCTACCTGGCACTCCTCGCGTCGAATCAGGAGGAAAACGGAACTTGCTGGAGAGGAAACTAATGGCCGGAACAGGGGGGTGAATAGGGAACATCTGGAACCTTGCCGCGGTTCGTAGGTTTTCTATCTGGAACCGTCTCATTGACTCCATCCTCCAACCTGCAGGGACCATGACCGAAGCCTCCCACGCCAACCCTCCCTCGGACGGGCCGGACACCCTCTCTTCGGTGGATCTCCCGGTGGACGGGATCCACTGTGCCGGTTGTGTGGGCCGGGTGGAAAAGGCTCTCCTCGGGGTGAAAGGCGTGACCGAGGCTTCCGTGAACCTGGCGACAGGTGAGGCCCGGGTTTTCTTCCATTCGGGCCCAGCTGTCCTTGAGGAGCTGCTGGCAGCCGTGGAGCGTGTAGGATACCGGGTCCCGTTGGCGGTCACGGAGGTAGCCGTTGGCGGGATGCACTGTGCAGCCTGTGTCTCCCGAGTTGAGCGGGTGTTGGAGATGGATACCGGGGTGCTTTCGGCCGAGGTGAGTCTAGCTACCGAGACGGCCCAACTCCGGTTCGTGCCGGGGGTCCTGGACCTGGAAACCCTGTCAGCGTCCGTAGAGCGGGCCGGTTACCGTTTGGAGGATGAGGCCGGGGAGGATTTCGAGGAGTCCCTTTTTCGGCGGGAGAGGGAGCGGGAAGCCGAGTACCGTGACCTTCTTCGGAGGTTTTGGGTGGGTGTCGTGTTGGGGGCTCCCGTCGCCGTCATTGGCCATGCTCACTTCCTCCCCGGGCTTCGAGGTCTGGATCCTGGAACCATGCGGGCCCTTTGGTTCATCAGCTGCTTCCTCACGGTTCCCATCATGGTTTATGTAGGGCGTCGGTTCTTCACCGGGGCGTGGTTGGCTTTCAAGCATCGGGAAGCCACCATGGACACCCTGGTTGCCCTGGGAACCGGGTCGGCTTGGGTTTACTCCACCTTCGCACTGTTTCTCCCGGGCATTTTCCCAGAAGGAACGGCCCATCCCTTCTACGAGGCCACGGCGGTGGTCATCACCCTGGTGATGTTGGGGCAGGCCCTGGAGGCTCGGGCCAAGGGAAAGACCTCTCAGGCCCTCCGCCGTCTGATGGACCTTCGGCCCCGCACGGCGAGGGTCGTCCGGGGTGGGGAGGAGGTGGAGGTACCAGCCCAGGAGGTCCGTGTCGGTGAGCTGCTGGTGGTCCGGCCCGGAGAGAGGGTCCCGGTGGACGGAGAGGTTGCGGAGGGCCAGAGCGCGGTGGATGAGTCCATGGTGACCGGGGAAAGCCTACCGGTGGAGAAGAGCGTGGGGGACCCGGTGGTCGGGGGCACCCTGAACCGGGCCGGAAGCTTCCGATTCAGGGCCGCCAGGGTAGGAAAGGACACGGTACTTGCCCACATCGTGGATATGGTCCGGACGGCCCAGGGGTCCAAGCCATCCATCCAACGCACCGTGGACTACGTGGCTGGATATTTTGTACCGGCCGTCATGATCATCGCGGTTCTGACATTCGCTGTGTGGTACACTTTTGGACCGGATCCCCGCCTTTCCTTCGCCGCAGTGGTTGCCGTGGCTGTCCTCGTCATCGCCTGTCCTTGCGCCCTGGGGCTTGCCACACCCATCAGCGTCATGGTTTCGGTGGGAAAGGCGGCCGAGTACGGGATCCTGGTCAGGAATGGGGATGCTCTCCAGGCGGCCCGACGTATCGACACAGTGGTCCTGGACAAAACGGGGACCATCACCCAGGGGGATCCGAGGGTCATGGGAATCCTGCCCGTCCGGGGAGGGGAGGAGGCCCTGCTCACCTTGGCGGCCGCGGCAGAAGAGGGTTCCGAACATCCCCTGGCTCGGGCGGTTGTCTCGGCTGCCCGGTCCCGCGGCTTGACCTGGGATCGGGCCTCCGGATTTGAGGCGACGCCGGGCCGAGGAGTCACGGCGACCGTGAACGGTGTCCGGGTCATGGTCGGGGGCCCTGGCTTTCTCAGAGACCTGGATTTTCCTGCGGAGGATTTCGAGGGTGTGGTCGAGGGGATCGCCCGTGCGGGACGGACCCCCATCCTCGTCGCCGAGGGAAGAGAGTTCCTCGGTGCCCTGGCTGTATCCGATCCGGTGAAGGACGATTCCGCTGCGGCGGTGGGGAGACTCAAGGAGATGGGATTGAGAGTGGTCATGCTCACCGGTGATCATGACGCCACCGCCCAAGCCGTGGCAGTCGAGGTGGGGGTGGACGAAGCCATTTCCCAGGTTCTTCCCGCTGAGAAGGCCGACCGGGTCAGGGAGCTTCAGCGCGCCGGCCGGCGGGTCGCCATGGTGGGTGACGGTATCAACGACGCGCCGGCCCTGGCCGTGGCCGACGTTGGGATCGCCCTGGGAACGGGAACGGACGTCGCCATCGAGACTGGCGATCTGGTTCTCATGGGAGGGTCCCTCACCGGAGTCGTCCAAGCTCTCGAGTTGTCCCAGGCCACATACAGGAACATCCGCCAAAACCTCTTCGGGGCTATTTTCTACAACGTGCTTGGAATCCCGATCGCTGCAGGTGTCCTCTATCCGGTATTCGGGATCCTCCTCTCGCCGGTGATCGCCGGCGCGGCCATGGCCTTCAGCTCCGTGACGGTGGTGAGCAACGCAAACCGGCTCAGGTTCTTTGAGCCCTTCTCCCGGCCCGGGAGTCGCTGATGCCTTGGGACGTATACCTGGTTGATCTGGGCGCCCTGGCCCTGGTGGGGTTCGTCGTGTGGTACTTCCGTCTTCTCGATCGCAGGTGAGACCAGGAGTGCTGCGTTTTTGGCCGGGGTGGCCACCAAGAGCATTGCGCCGGCAAGGGCCCGGCCCGGAGATTCAATAAGGTTTTCTCGACCCGATCCAAACCAACGGCCCAGGAAGGTGTCGTGCCAGGAACCACTCCCCACCCCAATCAGGCGCGAGGACACGGTTTCGGTACCAGCCCGGTCTACCTGGCAAGCGTCAGCACCATTCTCGGCGCCATCATGTTCCTCCGTTTTGGTTATGCGGTGGGGCATACGGGTCTCCTGGGGGCCCTCCTCATCATTCTCCTCGGGCACCTGGTCACCGTGCCCACGGCCCTGGCCATCGCCGAGATCGCCACGAACCGAAGGGTGGAAGGGGGAGGTGAGTACTTCATCATCTCCCGTTCTTTCGGCACCACCATAGGAGGGGCCATAGGGATCTCCCTCTACCTCTCCCAGGCCATTTCCGTGGCCTTCTACATGATCGCCTTTGCCGAGGCCTTCTCCCCCATGGGGGGCTGGTTTCAAGAAGTCACCGGGCTGGCCTGGGACCCCCGTGTAATCTCCCTACCCGCGATCATCGGCCTTTCTCTGTTGGCCATATCCCGGGGTGCGAACCTGGGGGTGCGGGCCCTTTGGGTGGTGGTAGGGATCCTCGTCCTGTCGCTCCTGCTCTTTTTCCTCGGATCGCCGGTGGAAGGGATGCCCACGGAGTCTATGAACCTCTTCGGCGGTTTGGAGAGTCGGAGTCCCGATCCTTTCATACTGGTCTTCGCCATCGTGTTCCCGGCCTTCACGGGCATGACCGCCGGTGTCGGCCTCTCGGGGGACCTGGCCAATCCCAGGCGTTCCATTCCACTGGGTGTCCTGGCCGCAACGGTGACAGGAATGTTCGTCTACGTGGCGGTGGTGGTAAAAATGGCCGTGTCAGCTCCCCCCGAGCTCCTGGCCTCGGACCAGTTGGTGATGTCAGAGATCGCCCTTTGGGGTCCGATCATCCCCATCGGTCTGGCTGCCGCCACCCTCTCCTCGGCCATCGGCTCGATCCTGGTGGCTCCCAGAACGCTCCAGGCTCTGGGTGGTGACGGGATCTTTCCAGCAAAGGGCGCCAATCCCTTCCTGGCGCAGGGGATGGGGAAGAGCAACGAGCCCCGCAACGCCACGTTGGTGACCGCTGCAATCGCCATCGTCACAGTTGCCCTGGGAAACGTGAACATGGTTGCCCGGATCGTGTCCATGTTTTTCATGGTCACCTACGGGGCCCTATGTGCCATCTCCTTCCTCGAGCACTTTGCGGCCCGGCCCTCGTACCGACCCAGCTTTCGGTCCAAGTGGTATCTGAGCGTCTGGGGAGCAGTCCTCTGTCTGCTTCTCATGTTCCAGATGGATCCTGTGTACGCCGTGATCGCCATCGTTCTGATGGCCCTCCTCTACTGGGGGATCCGGGCCACCCGGCAGGACGAGGTGGACGACCTGACGGCAATCTTCCACGGGGTCATGACACAACTCACCCGCTACTTACAGATTCGTTTGCAGAAGACCCCTCCCCGGGATTGGCGGCCCAGCGTCATTCTCATCACCCCCCGGACTTTCGACCGAATGTCACCCGAGACAATGCTGTCGTGGCTCTGCCATCGGTACGGGTTCGGCACCTACCTGCATTTCATCAAAGGGATGCTGAACCGGGAGACATACCTCGAGAGCCAGGGCGTACAGGGTCGGCTCATCGAGGGGCTCGAAGAGACGGACTCGGCCATCTACGTCGACACCATCATCAGCCCCTCCATGGCCTCGGCCCTTGCTCAAAGTCTCCAGGTGCCCGGGGTCTCCGGCATGGAGAACAACACGATTCTCTTCGAGTTCTCGGTTCACGACCCGCCGGAGGTCCATGAGGAGGTGATGAGCGGGTGCATCCTGGCTTCGGCACCGAGAATGAACCGACTGGTGCTCCGACATTCGGATCACTTCTTCGGAAACAGAAAGAACATCCACGTGTGGCTGACCTGGAACGATTACAGGAATGCCAACCTGATGATCCTTCTCTCCTACATCCTCCTGGGCCACCCGGACTGGGCAGGGGCAGAGATCCACATCTTCGCAGCATTCCCTCACGAAGGGGTGGAGGAGGAAACGGAGCGCTTGCACACGATGATTTCGGAGGGTCGCCTCCCCATCGCCTCCAAGAATCTCCAGATCATTCCCACGGACGACAGGCTCGATTTCGCGGCACTGGTGGAAAAACGATCGTATGCTGCCGACCTGGTGATCCTCGGGTTCACCGAAGCCCGGCTCCAGGACAAGGGCATGGAGCTGCTCCTACGCCATCCCGTGCTTCAGGACGTGCTCTTCGTCCCGGCCGCGGAAACCATCTTCATCGAGTAGGGGCTGCTCCCCTCCCCACGGGACCTAGGCGCCGGTCCCTCCTGTGATGTACCTGGCGGGAATGGGTAAATCCGGACGCTCGGAGGTCCAGTAGACCGTAACGACCCACCACCGATCACGTAGGTGCATTAGCTGGAAGGAATTGATTCCCCGGGCGAACGGTTCCGGATCGTCCAGGGTTCGCTTGGATTGGTATGCGCTGAAGAGGTGGACGACAGGGCCAAACTCTTCCTGGGTCCGGCCTATCTCCTGCTCGAAGAAACCACTCGCCTCCAACATCGACCCCGAAGACTGCACGTAATCCTCCGGGGTAAAGATCCGATACTGGATGCCTCCCTCAGGATCCTGTCCCACCGCAATCAAACGGGCTTCCGGGAGAAACAGCGATCGCCAGCGATCCCAGTCTCTGGCTTGCCCCGCCGGGCCCGAGATCACGTCGTAAACGGCTGCGACGATGGCGTCGACCGATTCCACGTCGGCAGCGGCCGCTTCGGGCGGAGCCCCGACCTCCACTTGTGCGCTTGCCGGATACGAGAACCCCGCCACGGCGAGGCCAATCAGAATGCAGCGGATCAGAGGAAGACTCCCCGGTCTCATAGAAACCTCCAGGATCGGAAGGAAGGGATGTTGGGTTGGGAAAACCGGCTGGCTGAATTGTAATGGGAGTGCCGTCCTGGGGCACCTCGGTTGATCCTGATTCGGGGCGCGGGTATCGTTGTCCCATTCTCATCAGGTAGGTCCTGGTCGAAGCACAGAGAGCGGAGCCGATGCCACCTCCTTCCCCGACGGAAGACACGCCTCTCATGCAGCAGTGGCGGGAAGTGAAATCCCGCCACCGCGACGCCCTGGTATTGTTCCGGGTCGGGGACTTCTACGAGTTCTTTTTTGGCGATGCGGAGGAAGGTTCCCGGCTCCTGGGACTCACGCTGACGTCACGGAACAACGGCGCGGCCGCCCGTGTGCCCCTGGCCGGGATTCCCGTTAAGGCCCTGGACGAGTATCTGGGCCGGTTGGTGAAGCTGGGGCGAAGAGTGGCCATCTGCGAGCAGGTTGAAGACCCGGCCCTGGCCAAGGGGATCGTGAAGAGGGAAGTGGTGGAGACCATCACCCCGGGTACGATCGTTCAGGACAACCTCCTCCACGCCAAACGGAACAACCATTTGGTTTCCCTGGCCGGAGGGGAGGGGACGGGGTGGGGGCTCGCTTCCCTGGATCTCTCCACGGGCGAGGTGGAGGTTCAGGGTGTGTCCCCCCCTCAGGTCGAGGACGAGCTGGGCAGGCTGGAGCCCTCGGAGCTCTTGGTGGCCAAGAGCCTCGCAGAGGGTTTAGAGTCAAAACCGGAATGGGGAGCCGCCGGCTATTCTCTCACGGTCCGGGACGATTACGTGTTCGACGAGAAGCTCGCCCGGGAAGAGATGGAGAGGGCCTACCGGGTGCACTCCCTGGAGGGTTTCGGATTCCTCCCGGAGGACGGTGTCTTGGTTCAGGCCGCCGGCGCCCTCTTGGCCTACGTTCGTGAGATCCGCCCCGGCGGCGCCGAACACCTCCGCCCACCCCGTATTCTCCGGTCCGGGACCGCCATGCTCCTGGACGACATGACCCGGCGGAATCTGGAGCTGGTCGAATCCATTCGGCCCGGGGAAGGAGGCACCCTCCTGGACGTCCTGGATGATACCGTTACGGCCATGGGTGCCCGGTTGCTCCGAAGGTGGGTTCTGCGACCCCTGGTGGAGGTTTCGGAGATCTGGGAGAGACAGGAAGCCGTAGAGGAGCTCTTCAACGATACCGCGGTCCGAAGGGAGTTGAGGGAGGGGTTCCGGGGCATGGCAGACCTGGAAAGGCTGGCCGGGAAAATTGGCACGGGGAGGGTCGGTCCCCGGGACCTCTTGGGTTTGGCCCGGTCTCTATCCCACTTACCTGGGTTTCAGGCGTTGGGCGCCCGCGTCGAGGCCCCGCTCCTATCTTCTTTGATGGAGGAGATGGACCCCCTTTCCGACATCAGTACCCTCCTCCAGGCTGGAATCTCTCCAGATGCCCCACCCACTCTTCAGGAGGGGGGCGTAATCCAGGAGGGCTACGAC
>JBDHGR010000184.1:0-7827 GCA_039589815.1 Gemmatimonadota bacterium
GGCATTGCCTGGTCGCTTCCACGATCTGCCGTACTTTCCCGGCAAACATGCCGGATTATGCCGGGATTTACCGGCCCAATGACGGGCCCAAGCGACACGAGAATCGGCCCGGAGATTCCTCTTTTCTGATTCATCCCGTCAGGGGGCCATTCCGATCCGAACTCGCCATGGGTCCCGGCGGTGGGCAGTCAGACGAGGTCGATCAGAGCTGGGAAGCCTGACCGCTCTGGCACCACCGGAGGTGCGCTCCGACAGCCACCCTCCCTGCCCGCCGCAGCCACGATTCTCCTCTACATACGGTTACATTCCGTGCTTGACCCCTCCCTCCCGCCTCGCCCACATTCTTCCAGAAACCTCAGGGGCTCGTAGGGTCCTTGGACTTCCTTTCCTTCCAGGCCGGCTATCACCGACAGGTCCGGAAAGTACATGAACGACGCCGTCGACCATCTGAACACGGCCCTCGAAAGGCGCTACCAGGTCGTAAGGGAGCTCGGTCAGGGTGGCATGGCTACGGTCTATCTTGCCCGGGACCTTCGGAACCGCCGGGAAGTCGCGATCAAGGTGCTGCGCCCCGACCTGGCGAGGTCTGTCGGAAACGAGCGTTTCCTTCGTGAGATCGAGATCGCCGGCAACCTGAACCACCCTCACGTCCTCGCGCTTTTCGATTCCGGTGAAGTCGATGGCATGCTGTACTACGTCATGCCGCTCGTCGAAGGCGAGACCCTCCGGGACCGACTCGATCGCGAGAACGGACTCCCCGTTCAGGAGGTCGTGCGAATCCTCACGCAGGTCGTGGACGCGCTCGCGTATGCCCATTCGAGAGGAGTCGTCCACCGGGACATCAAGCCAAGCAACGTGATGCTCTCGGGTCGCCACGCGGTGGTGGCTGATTTCGGTGTGGCCAAGGCGATATGGGAAGGGTCTGGGTCGATCACGCTGACCGACACGGGTGTTGCTCTCGGCACGCCGGCCTACATGGCCCCTGAGCAGGTGACAGCAGAGCCGGGTGTCGATCATCGGGCAGACATTTACTCAGTGGGTGTGCTGGCATACGAGCTCCTGACGGGCCGGCAGCCGTTCGCGGGCTCGACACCACAGGCACAGATGGCCGCGACCCTGACCACCGAACCGGATCCGGTCCGCACCTCCCGGCCCGGCGTTTCCGCCGAACTCGAAGCGCTGGTGATGCGTTGCCTGGAGAAAAACCCGTCGGACCGTTGGCAGAGCGCCGAAGACCTGTTTCCGTACCTTCAGGCGCTGGGGACGCCGAGCGCAGAGCTATCGCCGCTGAGTCCGACTCCGAGGAGGGGGATCAGGCTGCTATTTGCCCTTGTGGGTGCGTCCGCAGTGGTCACCGTGATCATCGTACTGGGACTCGGGTTGACAGGGGATCAGCCACTTTCGATCACCACGGCCAACCTGGTCCGCGTGACCGATGATCCCGGTCTGGAGTTTCAACCCGCATTGTCGCCGGACGGTCGAGAAGTTGCGTATGTGACCGGTCCGCTCTCGAAGCCCCGAATCTCGATCCGGAGCACGGTAACGGTGGATGGCGGCGAAGTCCGGGTGACGGAGGGAGGCGGTGATTTTCACCTTTACCCGGCTTGGGACCCGGACGGCGAATCACTTTGGTTAGCGGCCTGTGAGAAACTCAACTGGTATCTGAATCCTTGTTCATGGCGGCAGGTCGGGCGGTTGGGCGGGACGATCGGAACCCTGGCTCTTCCGAGACCGTTGGACCGATATGCATGGTCACGAGACGGCTCCCGCGGCGCGTTCGCGTCGGGGGACAGTCTCTTCACCTTCCGGGTGGACGGCGATGAGCCGCATCTCTTGGCGGTGCACGAGGGCGCCACGGCGCCGAACTCCCTGGCCTGGTCTCCGGATGGGCGATGGATCGCCTACGTCGAGGGGAATAACGAGTGGCGGACCAGCGGATGGCAGAGGAATACGTCGATCTGGATAATGGACACAAACGACGGAAGTCTGGTTCAGGTATCGGACGGCCTGAATATGGATCTGAGTCCACAGTGGCTGCCGGACAGTCGTCATCTCCTCTTTGTGTCCGACCGTGACGGGGCCAGGGGGATCTATTTGGTGGAAGTCGGGCCCCATGGACCCGTCGGAGCCCCGCAGAGCGTGCTGAGCGCAACCGACCCTCATTCCATCTCCATCTCCCACGACGGCCGGAAGCTTGCCTACGCCAAATTCGACCAGTCGCAGCAAATCTGGGCCGTACCCCTGACCGGGTCCGGCGTGGGGTCGCTTCGGGAGGCCCGCAGGGTGACACCCGGGAATCAGGCTGTCTTCACCCCGAGCCTCTCTCCGGATGGAAACTGGTTGGCTTACAGCACCAACCGGCAAGGTAAGCAAATGGACATCTACCGGGTTCCGACGGCAGGCGGGGCGGCCGAGGTACTGCTCGATCGTCCGTGGGATGCGACTGGTCCCGAGTGGTCACCGGATGGATCGGAGCTCCTTTTCAGAGGCCCGGTCAGCGAAAACGGGACAGTGCGCCTCCAACTGGTCTCGAGAGGTGGGGGAGTGGAAGATTTGCTGCCTGACTTCCCCGGGGCACTCGGTGGTCAGGAATGGTCCCCAGATGGGTTGGGCTTCGTATTCAAGGGGCCAGAGGGGGTGTGGACATCGTCCCGAACGGCGGTGGGTGAGCCGTGGACCGACCCGGTCCAGATCTTCGATCAATATTGTCTTCAGCCGGAGTGGTCCCCGAGGGGCGACGTGGTCCTTTGCTGGTTGTCCCCGGGCAGCGACATCGCCCTGTTGTCCGCCGATGGGGGGCTGATCGACGTGCTCGACGCCCAGGTAGGGCGGGTCACAAGCTACTGGAACTCTGCGTTTTCGAGCGACGGCTCGCTCATCTATTTCATAGGCAGGGAGGCCGATGGCTCGGAGGGTTTTTGGTCGCTACCTGTCACCGGGGGGCAGCCGAGGAAGGTCATCGCCTTTGATGACCCGCTCGTGGACGTCGAAGACTCGTTCACCCTGGGCCGCGACGAAGTCTATTTCGTCGTTTCCGAATATGAGAGTGACATATGGGTGGTCGACTTGGTGTATGAGGACCCCGACTAAGAGGGAATCGGCGTTCCCAAGGGTACCGCGTCCCATTTACCTGCAAAGGCACCGAGCGGACTCTGTCCTCTAGCGACATTTATCGTGTGTGCCCTGTTTGCGGGGAGAAGACCGTCCCCTGGGGAAGTTGGGAACCTCCCGGACGAGCTCGCGCAGGCGAGATGTGGCGACAGTATCCATCTGGAAATGGAGTCGAGCCAGCCGGGCTCGAAACGGCGACGTCCGGCACACGTAGCTATCGAGGCCGGTTTGGAGGGCCTTGACTGTCCGCCAATCATGGGAGCAGGAGGAAATCGCCCGCCGTCCCTATCCTCCGTCCACCAGAGCCGGAAGGATGTAGGTGTACATGACGGCCTCCGGAACGGTGTCCGAGATGCCGCAGTCATATCCCTCCGTGGTGCACCCGAAGAAGACCACAACCAGATCCAGCTCGGGTACCAGAAAGAGCTTCTGCCCGCCGAACCCGCTGGCGGTGATGAGCCCATAGGGACGGGTCGAACTTCCTGACGGGGAGTAGGGGTACATCCACCACTGAAATCCGTACCGGCTCGTCTTCCAAGCCGTGCCTGTCCAGGGTTGGAACGAATCGTCGATCCAGGACTGGGAGACCAGGCGCTCTCCCTCCCAGATCCCACCCTGCAAATAGAGCCGACCCAGCTTCAGCAGGTCTCGTCCCCGGAGGTGAAGACCATCCATTCCCCGGGCGGTGCCATCGCCGGTGGTTGGCCAGAGGTAATCCCGGATCCCCCTCCAACTTCCTCTCGAGACGTCCCATTCCCTCTTGAGCCCTCAATAACAAACGCGCTGCCTCGGGAGCTTTCGATCCTCCCTGCGGGCAACGCGTTCTGGAATGGGCCTGGGTAGACTCGAACTACCGACCTCACGCTTATCAGGCGTGCGCTCTAACCACCTGAGCTACAGGCCCCTTGGGACAGCCCAAAAGCTACCAAACTGCGGGGCCGGGTTCAACGGGTCGAATTGGTGGGACTGGGTTCAACACCCGGGTGGGTGTGTCCGGTGGGGCTCCCCTCCCCCTCCGAGCGATTCACACTTGTGTGCTAAGCGCAGGAGGGGGAGGGGAGTCGCGCCGGGCCCGCCCCCCACTCTTACCGCGTCGCCTCCATGATCCTGTTTCGGTCCTCCTTTGGGAACTTTTCTATGGCATACCTCAGAGTGGTCCGGGGCAGACGGGGGCCCTGGGCCAGGAGGTACGCCTCGAGGCGATCCCGATCCACCTTCCCGGCTTCCCGTAGCAGCCATCCCACGGCCTTGTGAATGAGATCCTCTTTGTCGCCCAGGAGAGCCGTGGCCACCTCGTAGGCGGCGTCCCGGAAGTCATCGTCCTCCACCAGGCTCACGAAACCCACGGCGGCCCCCCGCCGCACCCACTGGTTCTCGGATGACGTCCACTCCTTCACTTCCGGAACCAACTCCGGGTACTCACGAAGCAGTGGCGACAGGACCGACGGGGCCAGGTTGTCCACCAGGCCCCAGTTTCCACACCAGTCTTCCAGCCACCGGCGCACATGCCCTAAGAGATCCGGGTCCGCACCCTCGACATCGGCATGGGACCTCAGGTAGGAGATCGCCTCTCGAGCTGCCTCCGCCGGGGTCACGAAGCCTTCGGCGCCAGCCATGACACTCCTCCTGGATCATTGCAGAGGGGGTTTGATGAGACATGGTACTACTAGTTCAAGGGGGAGTTGAACGGATCAGAAGAAGGACCGGGTGGGATTGGGGCGCAAAAAGACCACCCCACCTATGGGTGTGGAGTGGTCCTGGACCGACATCATCTATCTGAGGGGCTAGATCGCCCTAATTCCACCCAAGCCGGCCGCGCCTCTTTCTGCCGAGGGAGTCGTCGTCCTCATCAAAATAACCCGCCGCCCACTCCTCCTCATCATCATCCTCTTCATCCTCTTCGTCGTCCCAGTCATCGTCGAGATCTTCATCCTCGTCGTCCCAGTCCAGATCCTCTTCCCACTCCTCTTCATCATCGCCATCAGCCCAGGCGAACCTCATTGGCGAAGCCATGGCCTCTTCCTCCGCCCAGAGCCAATCGTCCTGCATGCTCCTCTCCTCCAATGCAGGGACCCGTACCGAGGTTCGGGTCAGGTACAAAGCCCGATAATCGCGATTATAAAACCGGCACCAGCAATGTCAAGAAGAAATCCTCATGGCCAGCCGACGGGTTCTGGGACCATCCCATTCCACAAGAAAAATCCCCTGCCACTTCCCCAAGATCAGATCTCCGCGGTGAATAAGAAGGGTGAGGCCGGGCCCGAACAGGCTCGTCTTGAGATGGGCGTCACTGTTCCCCTCACCATGCCGGTACCTCACCTCATCGTAGGGCACCAGCTCTCCCATCTTCCATATCAGATCCCGCGCCACGTCGGGGTCGGAATTCTCGTTTACACTCAGAGCACAAGTGGTATGATAAGACCAGAGGTGGACGGCGCCTTCCTGAAGTCCTGAGGTTCGAACCGCGTCCCGAACGGTCGCTGAGATATCGATCATCTCCTCGCGAAGGGACGTCTTGACTTCGAGAAACTGGATCATCTCATCTCTCCTTGGCCCTCCCCTTCCCCAAGCACCCCATCAATCTGATGCAAAGGGCGCGGCTCCAGTTGGAACGTGACATGGGAGATCCCCCGAATTTTCAACCTCTTGTTGATCTCGTCCAGGATTCTTCTGTGCATGTTGAGATCGTCAATGACACCGTGGCCACTCATGGCCACGAATCCACTGGTGAGGGTCCAGACGTGAATGTCGTGGAGCTCCTCCAACCCTCGGATATGCCGAAGGTCTTCCACCAGCTCTTCCACATCCAAACCTCGAGGCGCCCCCTCCAGGAGGATGTCCGTCGCCTCCCGGACCAGGCGCCAGGCACCGAATAGGATCAGAAAACAAATCACGACTGAAATGATGGGATCTGCCAACATCCATCCAGTCGTCAGGATCAGGATCCCGGCCGTAATGGTCCCCACAGAACCGAGGAGGTCCCCCAACACATGCAGGTACGCTCCTCGCACGTTCAGGCTCTCGCCAGCGTGTCTGTGGAGGAGGACGGCTCCCGTAACATTCACCCCCAACCCCACCACCGCTACGGCCATCATGAGGGGCCCGTCCACTTCAGGAGGTGACTGGAACCGTCCCCAGGCCTCCTTGAGGATGAAGACGGCGATGAACAGAAGGGCCGCCCCGTTGATGAGGGCCGCCAGGATCTCCAGCCGGACGTACCCGTAGGTTTTGGTTGGGCTCGGCGGTCTTTGGGCCAGGCGCATGGCCACCAAGGAAAGCGCAAGAGCCGCCACATCGGTGAACATGTGACCTGCGTCAGCCAGCAAGGCGAGGGAGTTGGAGAGGATTCCGCCCACCACCTCGGCCAGCATGAAAACGGCCGTGATCCCCAGAACCCACCGCATCCTTTTCCGTTGGGTTTTTCGATCCCCGGGGCTCCCGTGGAAGTGGTCATGGACCGGTCCTTGGTCCGCTACGTCGGAGTGAGCATGGGTGTGGAAGCGGTTTTGGTGGCTCATGATCCCTCCCGACCCTGCTGAGGCCCAAGGTCGGCTCGGGGCCGGATCTGAGCCTCTGACCGGGACCTCGTGAGGGCCGTCTTCAGCAGAACGGGGCCGCCCAGGATGTTGCCGATGATCACCGCCATGCCCAGGGCAACCACCCCGTCACCAATCTCAGGAAACCTGTTTGCAGAACCAGGAGGAGACCCAGGGTCACGCCTCCCTGAGACATGAGCCCTCGCCAGGTCAGCTCCTGGATCTCGTCCTGGGCCCCGGCCCACCGGGTTCCCAGCCGGGCTCCCAAAAAAGTCAGGGCAAGGCGGGCGGAAAAAACGAGGAGGGCGGCAAACCAGAACGTACCGATGGCGCTCAGGTCCAGGCTCGCGCCGGCGATGGTAAAAAAGAACGCGAAGATGATCACGGCCACCTTCTCGATACTCCGAATCATCTCGTCACCGGCCTCGGATAGGTTCTCGATCATGAAACCAGCAGCGACTCCCGCCAGCAGGAGCTCGAAATGCAGGAGCTCAGCAGCCATGACCAACACGTAAGCGAAGAGGAAGGTGGCGTAGGCCGGTTGCTCCCCTTCCTGCTCCAGATAAATCGAGAAGATCCACCCGAGGAGCGCCCCCACACCCAGCGCACCCACGACTTCCCAGAGCAGGTCCAGAAGCATTACGCCCTCTCCCGCCTCGGTGCCAAGAACAGGCTGGGCCAGGGCCAACAGGAGCGTGAACAGGACGATAACCACCACGTCCTTTACGATGGTCACGCCCAGGATCACATCCGTCAGAGGCCCTTTGGATCCCGTTTCTTCGATGACCGCCACCGTCAGATCGGGTGAGGAGTTGGCAGCCCAGATTCCCAGGATTCCCGCCAAAACCAGGATCCCGAGGAAACCTACACCTTCCAGGAAGGGCAGGAAGAAGCCAATGGGGAGAAAAACCAAGGTCACGCCGATCCACACGACCCCCACCACCGCAAGAGTCGTAAGGGCGATGCTCTTGGCCGCCGGCCGGAGTGCCTGAATCTTCAGCTCCCCCCCGGCCAGAAGGGCGATGAGGCCCAGGGCGAATTTTTCGATGAGGCGGAGCTCGTCCAGGGCCCCCCAAGGAATGAGTTCGGATACCGACGGACCCGCCAGGATTCCCACCACCAGGAAGCCCGTGATCTTCGGCAGTCCCACCCTCCCCGCCAAAGACCCCGCGACGCTGGC
>JBDHGR010000185.1:0-7821 GCA_039589815.1 Gemmatimonadota bacterium
AAATGATGGCCAGGGCCAAAATCAACAGCATGCGCATATTCTTCATCCGAAGAACTCCAGTTCATTCGTTCCGCATGACGAATTCAGTGACCATGTTGAGGTTTCGGTCACCGGTGAGAAGGCCGAGAAGAGCCCCAAGAAACGTCAGTTCATGTTGGTGTTGAATGCGCACCGTCGTGGGTTGCCCCCGACCGGTCCGGAATCCGTCCGGAAAAGAGATATCGCCCGGTGCGATGGTGATCCCTGCCCTGGCTCCTGCTTCTTGAATAAGGGTTTTGATTACATTCGGATCGGCGGTACTCGGGTTGTCGACCACGGCGTTCCTCGCACCCTCCCGTGCAGCGTCCGTGAGGACTTCGTACACATTCCATGCCCGGGCAAATTCCACGATACCGATGAGGAGTAGGAGGAGAAGGGGGAGGATCAGGGCAAACTCGACCATGGCCTGCCCCGAGTCACCTTTCCGAGGGATCTGCCGAACTCTGTTCCGGACTTTCAAAGAGAGCCTCCCAACGACAACGGAAAGAACCAGGTCGCCAAAGCACCAGCGGCGATGGCCAGACCATAGGGCACAGTTTGTGCGCCTGGACTATCCAGCCGTATCCGCTCTCCATGGCGGCCCAGCGTAATCTGATAAAGGAGGAGGTTCTTAATATTCACCATGACGCCCAGGAATGCTCGCCTCCGAATGGTGTTCGCAATACCCAGGATCCCTCCGGCGATCCCCCCGAAAATGAACACCGAAAGAAGTCCCCCAGCACCCACAAAGGCCCCAACCGCCGTGAGTAGTTTCGCATCCCCCGCCCCCAGAAAGCCCATGGCAACGAAGGGGAATGAAAGCGCCAGCGCTATTGCCGCTCCGGCCAGCGCGGAGCCGGGCACGCCTTTCGCAACCAGCCCAGCCAACAAAAGCCCAGCCATCAAACCCGGTGCAGTGACCGCGTTGGGAATCCGGCTTTCCTTCAAATCCCAGAACACAGCCGACCCCAGGAGAGAAGCAAGAACCAAGAGCTGGATAAGAGGGAGAAGACTCATGAACGAACGATTACCTCTGGTTTGCGAACGGGCGGGTTCGGGGGCCGGCCGGGGGAAAACCCCCGGCCGGCACACCGAGATCGGGTCCCGTCAACTTGGAGTGGTGAACGAGTTCGTCGGAGCTTCTTTAAGCTTGTTTCCGATGTTGACGAAGATGTTTCCGATCTGATCCCGGAGGAATACCAGCACCAGGAAGAGACCGATCGCCACTAGCGCGAGGATCAGTGCGTACTCCACCAGGCCTTGTCCGGACTCATCGGTCCAGAACGACTTGAACAGATGCTTCATCGGGTGTCTCCTTTCGGCCATCCGGCCGACTGTACGATTGGGAGGTCTCTTCGGGAGCCTCCGAAACCCCGGCCGGTTGGAGGCCGGATTGGATCCCGCAAAAAGAGTCGGGATCTCCACGGACGGGAGCTTGTCTCACAAGTCCCGTGCCACCCGGTCCTTTGATAGATAAGGTCTTGTGAATAAACGTCTTATGGCGAAGAATGTGTTGAGCGGCGCCATGAACCTGTAAACTCCCATTCCAGTTTGGACGTAAAGGATGTTTACAGGTTCCTAGGGGAGTTTGATTTGGAAATCCTTGATCATTCGGTTGAGGGTGGGCCGCGACACCTCGAGAATCCTCGCTGCGGCACTCTTGTTCCCCTTGGTCAGCTGAAGGACTCGCTCGACGTGCCGGTGTTCGACCGCTGCCAAGCTATCCTCGTCAGACGGACCCCCGGAATCAGACAAGGTCGGTTCTCGGTCTGGGGGCTCGTCGGCTGGCCGACCCAACCCTGGGCTCCACGGTTCTCCGTCGATGTCATGGCGAGTGAGAGCAGCTCCCCGAGTCATGACCATTGCCCTGATCAGGGTGTTTTCCAACTCCCGAACGTTCCCAGGCCAGTCCCGAGCCAACAGGCCTTCCATGACCTCCGTAGACACCCTCGGTACTTGTCTTCCAAGCTCTGCCGCGGCCTTGGATAGAATATGCCGGACCAAGAGTGGGATATCGGACCGGCGATCCCGGAGGGGAGGCACCCGAATCTCAACCACCCGTAGACGGAAGAAGAGGTCTTCTCTGAACGCCCCTTCTGAAACGAGTTTATCGAGGTCTTGGTTGGTGGCTGCGATTACCCTGGCTTCGGTCGTTCTGGGATGCTCACTCCCAACGGGGTAGAACTCCCTCTCCTCCAGAACCCTCAAGAGCTTCGCCTGGAGGGCCAGCCCGGTATCGCCGATCTCATCCAGGAAGATGGTCCCCCGGCCGGCGAGCTCGAAAGGGCCGCGCCGGTTGGAAGAAGCCCCTGTGAAGGCCCCTTGTACATGGCCAAACAGAGTAGACTCCAGAAGGGTTTCCGGAACCGCAGCGCAGTTGACCGGGAGGAAAGGCTGGGTCCGATCCGCTGAGTTTCCGTGAATACTGCGGGCGATCAGCTCCTTTCCCGTTCCCGTTTCACCCTGAACGAGGACCGCTGCGCGAGAGGCCGCCACAGCGCCAATGGTCTTGAATACGCCGAGCATGGATGGGTGTCTCCCGACGAGACCGCCGGGGGCGCCGGTCTGCTCCTCAGTCCCAATCTCGTCGGAGGCACGAGCGCGACGGTTATACATGCAACGTTCGATGACGCTTTCGATTTCCTCCAGGTCCAAAGGTTTGAGGAGGTAGTCGCTTGCTCCATCTTTGATTGCGTCGATGGCTCCCTGGACGCCGCCGTACCCGGTTATGATGACTACGTCGATTTCGGGGCACGATTCCCTGAGCCGGGCCAGGAGTTGGAAACCATCAATTCCAGGCATCTGGACATCTGTGAAAACGATGTCCGGGTCGAATCGTTCGATTTCGTTTAAAGCCCGTTCCGCAGACTCGGCCAATAGAATTTCGTGGCCCAGATCTTCCAGGTGCGGACCCAGGCTCAGACGTAGGTGCTGGTCGTCGTCGACGAGCATGATTCGTATGGGTCTCAATCCACTCCCTCCGGATCTCTGGTTCTGCGGCTGAGCACCGTTTCCAGACCCTCCGGACTCATCAGATGGGCCGGCACCCCGGGCCCAGCCCGACCAACCTCCCCGTCAGCCCTGGACCGCACAAGCGAGCGGGAAAGGCTCCGGGTCGGCGACTCGGAGCCACGGCCAGTCTTCGACCCAACGTGCGCTTCCATGGCAGCCAGAGGGAGCACCATGACGAACTCCGCTCCCGACTCCTGGGAGAAGGAAGGCTCGAGATAGAGGGTGCCATTGCAGTCCTGAACGGCCTGGCTGGCCATGGCCAGACCGATTCCAGATCCGCTGGACTTGGTCGTAAAGAACGGCTCGAAAACCCGGTCTCGAATCTCGGGAAGGATACCGCATCCTTCATCCTTGAAATGGAGACCAACCACCGGGCCTCCGGGGTCCGGCCCCTTGGAGAGTTGCGACCGGATCTGGAGATTCCCTCCATCGGGCTGGGCCTCCAGTGCGTTCACCATCAGGTTCAGGATCACGCTCTTGATCTGGCCCACCCGGGCCAGCACCCGGTCGGCATCGGCATCCAGATCGAGAGTCAAGCTGACCTTCTGCCTTCTGAACCTTGCTGCGATCAGGTCCGCGGCCTCTCCCACGATGGCATGAAGGCTAACCACCTCCAGGGGAGTGTCGGGGGCAGAACTGAGCTCCAGGACGCCGGTGACAGAAGCACTCAACCGATCCACCTCTTTCAAACTGATTTCCAGCGGCTCAAGACAGAAGGCCGGAAGGGAGCCATTCTTCGTCCAGCGCTGGAGCCGCTGGAGGTTCAGTTTGATGGAACTGAGTGGATTTCGGATTTCATGCGCCAGGTAGGCGGACAGTTGCCCAACCACTGCCAACCGCCCGCTCTGATCCACCTTTGCCATCATCAAGCGGATCCTCTCCAGCATCCGACTGAAGGCGAGGGTCAACTGACCCACTTCCCCCGCGGTCGGAAGCGGAAGCCAAGGGTCCAACTCTCCGGTGCCAATCTCTTCAGCCGCCCTGGCTAACGCCTGAAGAGACTTTGTGAACTTGCTCAAGAGCATCGAAAACGCAATGCTGACCGTGAGGCCGAGCCCGAGGACAAATATCCAATAGGCTAGGACCATGCGGTTGAGGGAAGAAATCACCACATCCGGTGGTGAGGTTGTCACTAGAACCAAACCGGTCCCATGAACGTTGGCGAAAGCCCCGAACTCAGCTTTGCCCCCGTCTCTGGAAGAAAAAACCCCCCATTCTTCCCTCAGTCTTTCATCCGAGGCCAACAACTCGGTCAATCCTGGACTGATCCCACTCGGCAGAGTCTGACACTCATTGGAAAAAAGTACCTCTTCTTTCCCAGGGTCGATTAGGTGCACACGGTGGATGAATCCTTGGCTCCGTTCAACCAAGAGGTCCGAGGCCCAGTAACCTGCCGAGAGGGTCCCAGGGATGTTCTCGATCACGGCATCAACGGAGACTTCCAGGACCCGAGAGCCAAAACCACCCAAGCACCTGACCGGGTCGGTTGGTACGGCCCCACCCAAGAAGCTCATCTGCCCTGATTCAGGGCGAAATCCTAGGAAAGCCGCCTGGTCCAGGATGGACCCGCGGGGGAGTGGCGCAGACTCCCCGGCCAAGTCCTGGAGCGGTACTTCCCCTCTTCCGAAGGTGCCGGCCAATTCGTGGAGTTCCCTCTCAACCTCGAACCGCGCCTCTACCAGGGCCGTGCTCAAGTCCCTTGCTTCTTCCTGTAGTCGAACCTCGGCCGTGTCTCGGAGAAGTTTCTGGGCCTGCCAGTTGCTGAAAGCAGCCAGAATGAGCAGAGGTACTACTGCCAGCCCCATGAAGAGTAGAATGAGTTTATTTCTCAGGGACATCTTGGGCAGCTCCGGGGAGTTTTCACCAGCAAACCGTATTCAGTGCAATCTCAATACCAAAAACATATGTTTACGAATAATGAGGGCTGGCCTCGTGGATTACAAGGTTGACCTTCGCGATGATTCCCCTTGCACCCGCTCCTAGAACCGGTGAATACATTGAAGTGGTTCCGCGGACGGAAACCCCCAGCAGTGCCGCACCGAAAAGGACGGTTGACGACCCATGACAGACCGCACGTTTCCTCAGATCCCATCACACCTGCAGAAGAAAGCCGTGCAGGTACTCCTCAGAGGAGGGCAGGCACTCGAAGGAATGGTCCATATTCCCGAGGGTATGCCTTTGCTGAACTTCCTCGGAATCAAGCGATTCTTCCTCAACGTTACCTCCGTCCGGTGGACGGAGACGGTGGTTGAAGCAGCGCCCGCCGAGCACCTGAGCCTGAGAATCTCCAACGTGGTCTGGGTCGTTCCAATAGACGGTACGCTTCACGTCTCCTCTGCGCTCGCTCCCACCCACTCTAGTCGGACCGTCGAGCTCCAGTTGGTGGATGGCATCACTCTTACGGTGGATCTCAACATCGCCCAGGAGCAACGGATGTCGGACTATCTGGATGCCAACTCGGGGTTCGTGCCCCTATGGTCCGCTCAGGTTCAAGCGACTACCCGGATCATTGACCGCCTAGCGGTTAACCACGAGGCCATCCTCGCGATTAGGGAACTGGAGGACAAGGCTTAAAACGGCCCCGGCGGTTCCTGAGTTCCCCAAGACCTGGCTTAATGGTGGAAAAGAGAAGAAGCCCCCGCGAACGCGGGGGTTTCTTCAATCCTTTGTAGACTGAGCCACGGGCCAGAGGAATGGAACGTTGCGGATGCCAATCACTCCACGAGCCGCAAATACTTGATCAAACTCCCCGTCTCCGCACCCCCGCCACCCTCATCCACCATCCCCATGAACCGGGCATAAATGGCAAAATCGGGTGGGTTGGTACCTCCCCCTTCAATGAAGATCTTGGCCAGGTTGTTGAACTTGAGCTGGTCCTGTCCCTGAAGGGAAAAATCAGCGGGACTCCAGAGTGGCACGATCCGGACTCGTGGGCTGTCTTCCCAGTTCGCCGTGTAGTCGGGAGACAGAACCTTCTTGTTGACGGGGTCCCAAGTCGCGGACGGATCCATGGCTATGAGTTGCTCGAGTTCGTCTTTGATGCTGGCGACGTTTCCCGGCTGAGTCTCGTAGTCAGGTATCGCCTCGTAGTCCGTACCCACTTCAATGGGACAGGAGTTACAGTCAAGTATATTCTGCCTGACCCATTGGGCCCCGGGTTTCGGTGTACAACCGTCCTCCGGATCGGGCATCTGCCATAGCAGGAAGTTCCCGGGGCCGATCATCACGTCCGCTCCCCCCGCTCCCCAGCCATCGCTGTCACCGCTTCCCCCACCCTGTTGCCCTTGGGGGGCTGATTTGATCCAGATGCGGCGTCCGACATCTCCAGTAATGTCGTCACTATCGCGAAGGTTGCTACCCAGGCCGGTGCCGTTCTGGCAATCAGGCCACCCCGCATCGCAAGGGCCCTGATACGGTTCGTATCGATCACCGGGATCGTCGAACTCCCACCACTCGTCGGAATTTGGAATGTTGTCCCCCGGGAAGGGGAGGTCGTCGTCGAAGTCGTCCCACAGGTCGGGCATGGCAAACGGAAGGACGCACTTATCTGCGGAGCCACCCTCGGAGGCCACCGCAGCTGCAATAGCCGCCACATCCATGGAGAAGATATTTAATGCCCGGGCGAACCAGGTGGGCAGGCCGGTGGCGTCGATCCGGACCCGAACCTTCTGCTCGTCCGGCAGCACCCACACGGTAACCTGGGATGATTCGATGGGATCCTTCATGACGTCATTCTGCAACGCATACGTCAGGGCCCGCGCGTTGGCCGTATCGACCGCTTCGGGGTCCGTATACTCGTAGTCGACGAATGCACTGGCCCCGGCGAGAGCTGCCGAATCGGCCGCCCGTTGGGCTTCGGCCCTCGCTGCGAAGGCCATGCCTAGATCTACTGCGATGGCGCCAGCAGCGAATAGGGCGACCATGGAGATGGCCACAATCGCCAACGCCTGGCCCCGAATGTCCCTTTTTCTCTTCATCGAAGAACCCTCACGAGCGTAAACCTGCCCTTAACTGACCGAAGCTGGGAGCGCAATCCCGAGAAGCACCCTGGACTATCTCGCAAGAATCGCACCAGGGCGAGCCCCTTCCTTTCCAAGTTCCCCTGCACTGAAGATCCAACCGAAACGTTGAGTCCCGGAGTTACCAATCCCCTCGAAACCGGACAGGGTGTTGGCTTGGCGCAACAAGAAGCACCGATCCGCGTCATACCTGCCCATGGTAGAGTGACCTCCCACGCGAGGTCCGTCGATGCAAGGACCGGCGGGGCAGGTGGAGCATGCATCCACGGAAAGACGCATTCGAGGCATTCAAGGCAAACGTCGCCGATCCGACCCCAGGTAAACCTCTGGACCGAAAAGATGTATCAGGGAAAAGGTGAGAGCAAGGTATTTTTCTTGATTCCATCTTGAGAGGAGCCTTTCAGATCCAGTTCCCCTTGATAGGAGCTGCTGCCTAGGCGGCAGCCAGATTGGCGAGAAACAGAAGGAGAAGACGAAAGAAAAACGGGAGGGCCGACGGCCCTCCCGTCCAAATCGAAGAGTCAAAGGATTGAGCCCAATGCCTACCCCTCCCCACCAATCGGGATGCTCACCCCGGCCATGATTCCGATGAAGGAAGTGTCTGAATCCTCACCGGTCTTCCCCATGAGATACCGGCCCAGGATCCATCCGTTCATGCTCTCTCCGAAGGGGATGGAATACCCCGCACCACCACCAAAGGCGATCCCCGAGTCGCTGCTTTCAGATTCTGAATGTTCCTCGGACTTGTAGGAATGCCTCAGGAACCCGACCT
>JBDHGR010000186.1:0-8292 GCA_039589815.1 Gemmatimonadota bacterium
CGATCCCCGGGCGAGCCAGTCCTTGGGAGCGGTCCGTTTCGAAAGAACCAGTACCACTCCCACCCACACGATCCACATGATGAGGGTCTTGTTATCCGTGAGGTCGTAGCCGAAGGGCCACCCGGTCCATAGAGCCCCAAAGGCGTACTTCTGGACGATGGGACCCAGGATCATTCCACCGACCGTCATGAGCCCCACCGTGGTCCACGCCAGCTTCTTGATTCCCACCGGGTGGAACGCGGCTCCCAGGGCCGTTCGCACCCCCACCAACAGCCCGATGAACATGCAGATCACGTGGGGCACGAGGAACCCCAGCGGCACGGGGTCCTTGAACCGAATGATGAGTGTCTCTTCTTCTGGAATCCGGATGAGCCCCTCGGCCGACTCCAGCTCCACGTAGTACTCCAGCTTCCCGGCTGCGGGCTGGGCCGGCAGAAGCCCCTGGAGGTCTCCCGCCAGCGACTCCATGGGAATCGGAGAAAAGGGGTCTGAGGTGGGATACCGTTTGAAGTAGAGTCGGCCGGTCAAACCATTCCCCGGATCCGGCACAGACACTGGACCCACCGAAGACGAAGGATCCCTTGAACTCCTTTGTGGGCCCTGTCCGTTCCTGGAATCCGGCGGCGTAAAACATGATGGCCACAGCCAGAACCCAGAGGACCCACGACACCCACGCCCGGTTTGAGCTTTGCTCTTCGTTTGACATGGTCCGTAGAATGTCCCCTTCGGGATTCGCCATCAACCCCCCGGGGGAAGAGCGGTTTCGACAACGCCCCCGGACAAGTCGGCACCCTGTGGCCGCTAATGACAGAGGAACCCATGGCTTTGGCCTCGACGACGGAGATTCGGTCCCACTTCCCCGCCCTTCAACGAACCCACGGAAGTTTTCCCGTGGCCTACTTCGACGGACCAGGCGGAACCCAGGTTCCCAGCTCCGTACCTGTAGCCATGGCCGACTACCTCTTCCACCGAAACGCCAATGCAAACTGGCCTTTCCCTACCAGCGCCGAGACTGGCAGGATCCGGCACCAGGCCCGGGAAGCGATGGCCGGATTCCTCTGTGCCAAGGCGGAAGAGATCGTTTTCGGTGCAAACATGACCACCCTCACCTACCGCCTTTCCAGGGCCTTGGGTTCGGATATGGAACCCGGCGATGAGATCGTGGTGACCGAGCTGGATCACCACGCCAACATCGATCCTTGGAAGGTCCTCGAGGCGGAACGGGGGGTTCGAATCAGAACGCTGCCCTTGGTTCCAGAAACCGGAACGCTGGATCTGGATCGGTTCCCGGAGCTCCTGGGCCCCCGAACCCGGCTTGTCGCTCTGGGGGCCGCGTCGAACATCCTGGGTACCCTCACCGAGGTGGCACCTCTGGCCCGCATGGCCAAGGAGTTCGGAGCGAGCGTCTTCGTTGACGCCGTACATCTCGCGCCACATCGGCGCATCCGGGTGGAGGAGCTCGAGTGCGATTTCCTCGCCTGTTCCCCCTACAAGTTCTATGGGCCCCACATGGGGGTGCTTTGGATCCGGGGAGAGCTTCTGGAAAGCATGGCGGTTCCGAAGGTGGTCCCTGCGCCGACATCCGGGCCTGGGCGTTTCGAGTCGGGAACGGTGAACTCGGAAGGAATGGCCGGGACGACGGCGGCAGTGGACTTCCTGGCCGGCTTGGCCGGATCCGGGCCGGACTCCCTGGAGGAGAGGCTGGACCTGGTCTTCTCTGAGTTACCTGCCCGGGAAGGGGCCCTCTTCGAGCGCCTATGGAACGGGCTCGAATCCCTGCCGGCGGTGCGACTTTACGGGCCTCCGCCTGGATCCCACCGGGCCCCGACACTCTCCTTCACCGTCCAGGGATTCACGTCCAGGGAGATTTCCTCGAGGCTGGCCGACGAGGCCGGGGCTTTCCTCTCCCATGGGGACTTCTACGCCGCCACCGTGGTAGACAGGCTCGGTCTCCGCCCCCATGGCATGGTCCGGGCCGGCGTCAGCATCTATACGACGGAAGAGGAAGTGGACAGAGTCGTGGAAGGCATCGAGAGGATCGTTGGGGCCGATTGAGTCGTCAGGATCCACCCGTAAAAACCGGTTGCACCCAGGCCACGGCGCCCCCGGAATCCTCGACCCTGGCACGCACGTAGGCCTCCGGAGTAGTGAGCTGGAAAACGGCTTCATTCTCGTAGCTCGTTCCCAGTATCCGGCCCCCTGAGCCCAGGAAGGTTGTGGTGTATCTGAAGTCTCCATCCGGACGGATCAGGATCTCCAGCCGGCCTCCCTCCACCAGAACGTCATCCAATTCCACGCCGGTGGACGAGTAGAACCTCCCAGCCTCCAGGCTCTCCATGAGAGACTCTGCGGACAACTCCGGAGCTTTCACAACCACCCAGCCCCGGCCTGGATTGACCCGGTCTGAAGAGAACTCGCCCTGGTAATGGTGTGCGTCGTCTACAGCGATCCCATAAATCCGCTTTCCCTGGGACAGGAGGATGTCCCACACCTCCTCCATGCCCGGGTATCCGCCCCCACCCTGATTATGAACCGAGGGGTGGCCATTAAAGATCTCCAGGAGGCGGTACCTGCCGACCTGGGCAAGATCCTCTGGGCCTATGGACCACCGGTAGTTGGGATGGTTGATATGAGGCACGCCGGCCTTCTCCCTGACGGCATCGACGTTGGCCTGAATGGTGGCCACCAGGGTCGTGTCTTCCCGGGGCTCCACGAGCTCGTGGAGGTTCAAACCGTTCACGTGAACAGCCCGGTCGTCGAAGGAGGAAGTCACCTCTTCGCCGGGAACCAGGAGGAAACCATCCTCCATCAGGTGGGCGAGGGTCGCCGGGTCGGTAAGCGTGTTATGGTCGGAGAGAATCAGGAAGTCATACCCGTGGTCCTTGTACCACCGGGCAACGTACTCAGGTGGAGAATCACCGTCGCTCTCTGTGGTGTGGGCATGGGTGTTTCCCTTGAACCAAGAGCACTCGTCGCACTCGGGAACCTCGAACCGGAGGCTCGTCTCCTGACTCCTACAGGAGCAGACACACAGGAGAAGCATGCCGATGACCGGAATCCGAAAACGGGAGATCACCATTTTTTGCCGTGGCAGCTGAAGCAAGAGGGCTCGCCAGCGTCCCCCCCCCGGAGGTCGGCGCCGTGGCATTGAGTGCAGTTGACCGTCGGGTTGTTGAGCCCGGGAGCATGGGCCGCATCCCCTCTAAAGACGGTGTGCCCCTCAGGAGCATCGGCTGGCGAAGTGGACGAATCGGAACAGGCCGTGACCGGGAGAGCCAGGGCCAGGCCAATAATCAGCAGCCCTCTGAGTGTCCTTCTCAAACCCACAACCACACCGATATCTCCTAGGCCCGGAGAAGCGGGAAGAGTTCCGATTCGGTCCTGGCCTCGGTCATGATCTCCGTGATGCGCATAACGACCTCCGGGTACTCCGATGCCACGTCGGAAGTTTCACCTCGGTCCCCCTCCAGGTCGTAAAGCTCGAACGCTCCGTCAGACGCTGTGCGGTACGCCTTCCACTTTCCAAGTCGGACCGCCTGCCGTCCCTGAAACTCCCAGTAGAGATATTCTCGTTCCCCCTGGGTTCCTGGACGCCCCTCCAGGGTCGGAAGTATGGACACGCCATCGGTGGGAACGGGGAGCGGTTGTCCCGTGAGGTCGGCGAAGGTGGGAAGAAAGTCCCAAAAAGCCGAGGGAAGCTCCGAAACTGAACCCGCCGGAATCCGGCCGGGCCACATAGCGACCAAAGGCACCCGGATGCCGCCTTCATAGAGCTCGGTCTTCAGACCTCGGAAGCCGGCGGCGCTGCCGAAGAACTCCGAGTCGGTGCCGCCGTTGAAGGTCGGCCCGTTGTCAGAGGTGAAGAGAACCAGGGTATCCTCGGCCAGGCCCAGCTCGTCCAGCAGATCCAGAATGGAACCGATTTCCCGATCCATACGGGTGACCATGGCGGCAT
Source organism: Gemmatimonadota bacterium (assembly GCA_039589815.1). Classification (GTDB taxonomy): domain Bacteria; phylum Gemmatimonadota; class Gemmatimonadetes; order Longimicrobiales; family Gaopeijiaceae; genus JABDNZ01. Next base: position 3,956 of record JBDHGR010000186.1, read on the forward strand.
AGGCCGCCCGGGGCTTCGGATGCGGCAGATAACCTCTGTCACCCGGGTATGGCGTCTCCGGAAAGGCGTCGGCGTATTCGGCCACCGAGTCTTCCGGCACCTGCAGCGACGCGTGTGGCACCGGGAAGGGGACATAGAGGAAGAAGGGTTCTGCGGCGTGGTCCCGGATGAACTGCCGGGCCTCCTCGGCCATGGAGTCCATGGAGTAGTCCTCTCCAGCATAGGGTGCATAACTGGTCGGATCCTCCGCATCGGCGTCTTCCGGCAATCTCTGGTGGGGGTAGAAGTATTCGTTTCCCTCGAGCAGGTCCTTCTCCCCGTTCCTCCACAGATGGGTTGGGTAATAATTGTGGGCCACCCGCTGGCAAAGGTAGCCGTACCAGTGATCGAACCCTTGCCGGTTGGGCGCTCCGGAGCTTCCAGGCCCTCCCAGCCCCCACTTTCCCACCGCCCCGGTGACATAACCGGCGTTCTGGAATAACGTCCCAAGTGTGTAGGTGCCTTCCAGGAGCGGCCGTTGGCCTTCCAGGTCGGGATCGCGCCAGACATCACCCCGTTCGTTCATCTCGTCGTTGTCACGGATGTAGGCATGTCCGGTATGTAGACCCGTGAGGAGAACGCATCGGGAGGGAGCACAGACGGGACTGCCGGAATAGTGCTGGGTGAACTTCATTCCCTCCCGGGCAATCCGGTCGATGGACGGAGTCCGGATCTTTTCCTGACCGTAGACGCCGACCTCACCATACCCCAGGTCGTCGGCCATGATGAAGACGACGTTGGGAGCGCGCTCACCTCGACTCCCGCATCCCTCGAGGGAACCAAGGCTCAAAGCCGCGGCACCCGCACCCATGACGCGAACGAAGTCCCTTCGTGCTATGGTGTCGCCCGGCCCTCTCATGCAGTTCACGTGTTTTTCTCCTCTCCTTAGCCTGGATCCTCACGGGGCATATTAGCGCCCATCTCTTCCCGCCACGACCTGAGCCTCCCTAGAAGCTCTGCAACTCTTTCTGTTTCTGAACCCGACAGATCTGTTCTCTCGCCGGGATCCGCATGCAGATCGTAAAGTTCCACGGCACCGTCCTCGAACCACTCCACCAGCTTCCACCGGCCCTGCCTGACGGCCCCCGAAGGCCGGTTCCCGGAGCCGTGGTAATGCGGGAAATGCCAGAAGAGGGCATCGCGGTGTAGCTCTCCCGAATCCATCAAAACAGGTACGAGACTGGACCCGTCCAGGGGGCCGTTTGAAAACGGGTCGGCCCCGGCCATCTCCACCATTGTGGGGAAAAAGTCGGTGCTCTGCACGGGTACCTGGCTCACCCTGCCGCCTGCCACCATCCCGGGCCAACGAATAATCATGGGCACTCGGATACCCCCCTCGTAGAGCCATCCCTTTCCGGCCCTGAGAGGAAGGTTCGCCGTGGGACCAGTCCGATCCCCCGCCACCGTGGACAGCCCACCGTTGTCAGACATGAAGATGACCACAGTGTTCTGGGTCAGCCCCAGATCATCCAGCCGCGTGAGGATCCGCCCCACACTCTCATCTACGCTCTGAACCATCCCGGCATAGGCCTCGTGGTTCTGGACCAACCGGGTTTGTGCCCTTCCGTGCTCCGACTCCTGGGCCGGGCCCTCCGCTGGAGGCAGAGAATCGCTCCGGGCGGAGTAACGATGGGTCAGATCCTCCTTGGACTGGATGGGGGTGTGGACGGCAAAGTGGGAGAGGTAGAGGAGAAAAGGTTGCCGGTGGTTTTCGTCCAGGAACGTCAGGGCCTCATCGGTCAGTCGGTCCGTCAGGTACTCGCCCTCTTCGCCGTCCTCCAGACCCGGCACGTCCCAGAAGGGACTCCTCCCCTCCCCACCTTTGTATGGAAAGAAGTACGAGGCGGGTTGGCCTGCCGCGGTGCCGCCCACGTTGAGGTCGAACCCCTGGCTTTCCGGGTAGTTTGGAGAGTCGCCCAGGTGCCATTTGCCGAAGTACCCCGTGGCATACCCCTTGTTCTTCAACACCTCGGCCAGGGTCACCTCCTCCTGCGGGAGATGATCCACGTAGGCCGCCGGGAGGAGCTCCCCGCGTTGGCTTCCGCCGATCCAGTCGGTGATATCCAACCGAGCGGGATGCCGGCCGGTGAGAATGCTGGCCCGGGTGGGAGAACAGACGGGGCTAGCCGCGTAGGCATGTGTGAAACGCATCCCTGAGGCGGCCAGGCCGTCGATGTTGGGTGTGAGGTGGAAGGTGCTTCCGAAGGCACCCAGGTCCTTCCATCCGAGATCGTCGATTAGAAAAAAGACGAAGTTGGGCGGCCCTTTTCCGGGGCCCGCCGCTTCTCCCCGGTGGCCGCCCTCCCCACAGGACAGCGTCGTAAGGGTGGGAACGGAAACGGCTACCATGCCCAAGCCCAGGGTCCGCAGAAACCCCCGGCGCCCCAACGCACCATCGTCCAACGGGTGGCAGGCGCCGTTGTGGTCGTCGCCGAAATGGGCGTGACAGAACCGGGCGTCATCCATTCGCGGGCTCCTTCAGAAGGGGATACAGGACGACATACTCTACGTCCAGGTCGTCCCACTCCGCTCCCAGAATCCAGTCCCCGCCGATTTGGAAGGGGGAGAACCGTTCAGGAACGTCCACCACGCATAACCAACGGCCGGAGGAATCGAAAACCTTCAGATGCTCCGGAGTCTTTGGCGTGAGCACCCAGTCGGCAACCCAGAGATTCCCTTGATCATCGGGCAGTAGAGCGCCGAAGGCCGGACGGGTATCTGGGAACGGCATCGCCTCCAGGCCATGGCGTACCCCTGGGCGTAGGTTCTCTGCGACGAGCTCCACCCGATCCTCGACGTATTCCTCTCGCTCTCCAGGGCCCAAGGTCAGGTCGAGATCTGGCAGACGGAAGATTCGTTCCACCTCCCCACTGGAGGTGAGCACCACCAGTTCGAACCGGTCATTCGACCCCACGACTACCCGTTCTCGCCATACCGCACCCATGGAGTTTTTCGGATAGGGCGGCGTGCTCATGACACCTCGTCCATCCTCGTCCGTCAAAAAGAGCTCCCGCCCGGGAAAGAGCCCCAAAGTGTCGAAGCGGGCTTCTTCCGGGTCGAATCTCACGAAAGCCACCGGGTCCCGGCGGAGGCCCGTTTCCGTCGCTTCGGCCACCTGTGTTGCAGCCCAAAGCTGCTTCAACAAGAAGGTCTTGTCCGGCAAAGCGCCCAGGGGTTGGAGCATGGCCGGCTCGGGCGGGAGCCGTGTGAGATCTGTCATCTCCCCCCGCCTATCCAACCAGGTGATTCGCCGGAGCAGGAAGTCGTAGGCCCATATCCGCCCTCCCGTACCCAGCCCCAGACTGACAAGGCTCTGGAACTCTCTGGGACCCTCGCCCGGGCCCCCGAAAGTCCGGACAATGCCTCCGTCCCGGTCGAAGAACCGCACGTTCTGATACCCGAAGTCGGCCACCGCCACCGTACCCCCGGCCAACCTCACCATCCCGGCCACGCCATCGAACTGATAGGCTGGATCTCCCTCCACCACTCCCATCCGAAGGAGGGGCTCCGGTCCGACTCTCCACTCTTCCTCCCCCTCCAACAGGGGCCGGAAGCTCTCCACGATCTCCACCCCGGCGCTGTCACGCACTTCAAAGGCCGGAAGATCACCACCACCCGCGCAGGCTGAAAAGACAGAAACCACCCCCAGCCCCAAGACCATCTCAGAGAGCGGGGTCGCCAAGGTCTTCCAGCCCTCGAAAAAAGCTCTCACCTCGAGTCTCCTATCGCCTTCCTCACAGCGTCCGCCGTGACCTCCACCCGAAAGTCCACCAGTGCCATGACGGCCGAGTGAGGAACGTCATCGTGCAGAGCCTAGCATCGATAGGGCGAGGAGACTCCGGGTCGGGAGAGCCGACCTGGGCGCGTACCGTGGGTACAGGCAGGAGGAGGAAAGCCGTGGAGATGACAAGGGTCCGCACGGACATGGTCCGTATCCTTTCCGACCATCCGGTCTCTAAAAGCCCAACGCCCACTTCAGGAATGCCCAGGCATCGGCGATCTCCTCGATCCGCATCCAGGTGGGTTTTCCCGCCCCGTGCCCGGCCCGGGTCTCCACGCGCATGAGGATGGGGTTCTCGCAAGCCTGACCGTTCTGTAACGCAGCGGCGAACTTGAAGCTGTTCCAGGGGACGACCCTGTCGTCCCGCTCCGCCGTGGTCACCAAGGTCGGAGGATAGCAGGTTCCGTCCTTCACGTTGTGATAGGGGGAATAGGCGTAGAGGGCCCGGAACTCTGATTCGTTCTCGCTGAGTCCGTAGTCGCTGGACCACTGGCGGGCATTGAGGCTGGCGGTGTGG
>JBDHGR010000187.1:0-7792 GCA_039589815.1 Gemmatimonadota bacterium
GGGGCGCCCCCCGACATTCTTCAGATCAGCCACATCGCTATCCAATTGGTCCCGGTATTCTTTCCAAAGAGGGAGCGGCCAGCACCGTTCGCCCGATCGGGTGCCGGCTTCCCGAAGCTCCTCCACCAAGGCCTGGTCCGTACCCAATACAGCAGCAGCGTGGTGCCCCAAGGCTACCACGCAAGCTCCGGTAAGAGTGGCACAGTCCACGACAGCCGCAGGTTTGAGGGTTTTGGCGAAGGAGAGGGCATCGGCCAGGATTAGGCGGCCTTCAGCATCGGTGTTCACGACCTCAACCGTCTTCCCCTCCCGGGTGCGAATCACGTCCCCCGGTTTTACCGCACCACCGGAGAGAAGGTTCTCGGAGCTGGGCACAATCCCTACGACGTTCAGCGGAAGGGCCAGGTCGCCAACGGCCTGCATGGCACCTAGAACCGCCGCTCCACCGGACATGTCGAATTTCATATCCTCCATCCCGGACGCGGGCTTGATGGAGATCCCCCCGGCATCGAATGTGAGGCCCTTCCCGACGAGAACCAGGGGAGGATCCTCCTTCCTGGCTCCCCTGTGCTCGAGGACGATGAAACGCGGCTCCTGCCTGGAACCCTGAGCCACGGCCAGAAGAGCGCCCATTCCCTCCGATTCGATCTCTTTCGGCCCCAGGATCGTGACTTTCAAGCCGTACTCCCTGCCCAACCGCTTTGCTTCCTCCGCCAGGTGGGTTGGCGTGGCCACGTTTCCAGGCCGGGCTTGGAGGGCCCTGGCCAGGTTCTCCCCCTTCGCCTGGGCCAACCCGATGAGGAACCCCCGTCGGACCTCCTCTTCATCTCCCTGGGATATGAGTGAGAGGTCTGTCACCTCGGAGTCGGGGTCGTCAGGGTCCTTTTGGGTCTTCAACTCCCGGAACCGCCAGGCCGCCAGGATCGCTCCCTCTGTTGCCGCCTGGGCATAGAGGGCCTGGGAGAGGGGGACGGCAGGATCCATCCACACGGATAGGGCATCCACCCTCATCTCTTCAGCCACCCGGACCCCTTTCCCGAAGATCCTCCGGAGAGTCTCGGCGTCCACGTCCTCCCGCTTCCCAGCTCCCACCAGGAGAATCCGCTCGGGGCCCGGTCCCTGCGGGGGAAAGATCAGGAAGGCCTCTTCCCTTCTCCCCGTGATGTCCTTTCGCTCCAAAGCCCTCTGCAGATCCCCTCCGGTAAGGGCGTCGGCAGAGGCGAGGGCGCCCTCGAGCGTTTCGGTCCCCTGGAACAAAGGAAGCACCAGAAGGGGAGACGGCACGGTCAACGGATCCTGGAGGACGAGTTCTACGTTCATATAAGTTTTGCCTAGCAGAAGGTCATTCCGCCTGTTGGCCTGTATGGTTAAGAAGGGAACTCAACCCGACGGGGGACAAGAATATAAGGTACGATGCATTCCCGCACTGCCCCTGGGGGCGGCTTCAGGTCAGATCAGGCGTATGCGCCAATCCTGGTTATACTCGGAGCTTCTTAAGAGCCATACACAACAAGAGCTTGGCGGTCTCAGTTGAAGCGGTACGTGAGCCCGGTCCACAAGTATTGCGTCGAGAATTCTCGGCTTTCCTTGGTGGAGTTCGCGTCTTGTACGGAAAAATAGCCGGTCCATCCCCATTGTTCAGTCAGGGATAACTCCACCGTAAGTGTAAGGTCCTGCCGGTCGTCCTTCCTTTCGAGATTCCTCGAGGTCGGATTGTCGTGGGTGTAATCCCTCGACCGACTGCGATAACGGAGGCTCAGGTAGACCATGGGGCTGGGCACCGATCGACAGGTCAACCAAAAGGTCCGCTGGTCATAGTCTTCTTCATCGAAGTCCACGTTGCGGCCTCCGGTTTCGGCTCCGACCTCCGGCGATAGGACATAACCGAACCCGTAAAAACGTATCGCGCCTCCGACTTGGATTGCGTGGTTGTTTCTTTCCTCCGACCGACTGTAAACCTGGCGGTCCACCTTGGCTATGGCCCGTAACCCGATCGCTCTCTTTGGGCGAACCTCATAGCTGGCTTGGGCGAGAATGACATCGGCAAATCCGATACTGTCACCTACCTCGACCCGGGGTGAGTGAGTCCGGACGGACGCGTCGGTTGTCAGAGCGTGAACGCCCCTCTCCCAGCGCCCTCCGACAAACAGGGAAAGGCTTGGATCGAACTGATCAAAAAGACTGCCTCCAACACCCCCGTGGATCTCTGAACGGGAGCCGGACCAGGGAACGATTAGGCGAAGTTGGCCCGTGCCGGCGAACACATCTTCTCCGGGAACACCGTCTGGAGTTTGAAAGAAGTTGCCGAAATATGCTCCCCCTGTCTTGAGTTGGACATGGATGCCGGGGTTGTTCGAATCGACCTCGGAATCCGGAAGACTGGTCGTCTCCTGGCCTCCGAGAGGCCCGGAGATCCAAGCCAGGAGGATAAAGTGCCCTGCCAGGTCAGTGAGGCTTCCAACGGGTCTCATTGCCTCTCCAAATCCACCCTTCCGGTCGGGAACCAGCTCGTGACACGATCTCCTCTGAGAACCGACATCACCGCAAAGAAGGCAGACAGATTCACGAGGCAGAAATAGTGAGGGACCGAAAAGAACTTGTTTGTTCCTGCTGCCCTCCGGTGGTTTTGTGTCCCAGCCCCGGCAAGTCCATAGAAGGTGAGCTGTAACCCCAGGATGCCGAGCCATATTCCTCGGCTTGACATCGCCAAAAGGAGGTTCGACGCGAGCGCCAGAATCAAGAAAAAGGGCACCATGTATCGGAGCAGTTTGTGAGAGATCAGTTCCAGAGAGTAGAAGCCTGACGTAACGAGGGCCGGGCCCAGGCCCAACAGGGCGTGGACAACCTGAGCAGCGATACGGATCTTCCGCCTGAGCTCAGCATGGGACCCGAATGGGGGAGCCACCAAAGCAGCCGCCCGGCGATCGTACACGAGCCTGTGGCCTCCAATGACTACCCTGGCTGAGATAGCCAGGTCGTCAGCAACTGCGGGGTTTTCACCCGGATCGAAGAGCTCGCGCCGCACTGCGTGGAGAGCACCGTGGGAGGCCACAACGCTACCGAATCGGGTCTCCTGTGCTTTTTGCCATTCGTCAAAACGAACGTACAGGCCCTCGCTTCGACCCACGGCCTGGCCGACCTCCAGCCTCAAAATCCCTTTCCGGCCCGAGACACCGCCGACTTCCTCGTCAGCGAAGTTCTCTGCCAAGTACCTCAGAGACCCGGGAACAAGAGTGGTGTCGGCATCCGTAAAAACGAGGATTTCACCCGAGGCGACTCGTTCGGCGGCGATTAGCGCCCTGAGCTTTCCCTGTCGGGGTAGAGCCAAGAGGGTCACTTTCGGATCAGCCATGCGACGGACGATGGATTCTGTACGATCGGTGGATCCATCCGATGCCACGATGATCTCCAACCGCCCCAATGGATACCCGTTCCCAAGGGTGTTGAGGATCTTGCCTTCGATTACCCCCTCCTCGTTGTGCGCGGCAATGATGACGGAGATGGACGGCGTGACGGCCCGGCGCAACACCGGGCGAGGTCGAAGCCTGGCCAGGACGAACAGCAACGCTGGATAGCCTACATAGATGTACACACAGGCTGCCAGGGAGCCGAAGAAGCTTCCGATAGCGACCTCTGTCACGGTCGTCCCTCCTGGTGCAGGACTACCCGGAGAGCCGCTGCCATGGATCGGGCACTATGGGCCCAGCCTTTTTCGAGGACCGACTGCCGGCCGGCCTCGCCGAGCTGGGTCCGAAGCGTGGAGTCCTCTACCAGGCCGGTCAGGATATCGGCGAGAGCCGTGCTATCCCCCGGGCTGAACAAGAGACCTGTCTCGCCATGCCGGACGACCTCACGCACAGGTGGGAGGTCGGGGGCCACCGCTGGAATCCCGGCAGCGGCGTACTCCATCAGCTTCATGGGTTGGCCGTAGTCGTTACTGCCCGGGAGAACACCCACGTCGCAAGCAGCCAGCATCCTTGGCAGCCGGGAGGGAATCACGTGCCCGGTAAAGGTGATCCTCTCGCTGATCTCGAGGCGTGACGCTTCGGCTACCGCCGCTTCCCGGGCGAACCCGTCTCCGATGAGCAGGAGGTGGATAGGCATTGACGGTGCCAAAGCCGAGGCGGCCCCAATCAAGAGGTCCACCCTGTGCCAGGGCTGAAATGAGCCCACGAACCCGAGAACGACCCGACCTTCCAGGCCCAGTTCCTGTCGCGACTCCTCTCGACCTTGGGGACAGCCCTGGGGGATGTGTACGCCATTTGGAACCACGGTCAGCTTCCCGGAGGGCATGCCGTAGGTTCCGAGTCGATGCGCAAGTGCCTGGGATGAGACAAACATTGCGGACGCGGCTTCGCCTTCGCGCCGGAATGCCTGGCGAACCCGCCCTGGCAGCGCGGGCTGGAAGGCGAACTCTTCGTCGGGGGGCGAGCAGTCGTCGAGAGCCAGCGGGAGGCCAACCGCTTTGGCGGCCCGGGCACCCGACGACACACCGTGAACCTGTGTCTCGACGATGAGATCTGCACCCTGTTCCCGGGCTTTGGAGACCACCCGCCTCGCTTGACGCCGGGCCAGGGCGAGGCGCCCAAGAGTGCGAAGGCCGAGCGCTACCCCAGCGGGCAGGGCACGTCGCAGGACCCGCCTGTACGTCCTCACTCCCATGGCCGTACCGATCTCTTCGGCGGCGGCTACGATCTCCACCTCATGGCCCAGGACCCGCAGAGCCGAAACCAGGTTTTGCGCCCTCACCATATCCCCCCGGCCCGAATGGAGGGGCTCTCCAGGTACCGGCAAACTCCAGGTGATCTTCATGCGGATGGCCCTCCGCCCCGGCTCACCTTCTCCCACAACTCGACCGTCTTCCTCACCTGGGTGTCGATCCCGAACTCTGCCAGAGCCCGGTGCCGACCGGCACTTCCCAAAGCCGCCATTCGGTCTGGATCGGCCAGTAGAGCTGAGACGGCCTCTGCAAGGGCCTCCGGTTCGCCAGGCGGCACCAGTAGGCCCGTGACCCCATCGGTGACCACTTCCGGCACACCACCCACATTTGAGGCCACCATAGCCCGACCGGCGGCAGCAGCCTCCAAGGCCACCGTTGGGAGAGCCTCACTGAGGGAGGGGAGAACGACGATGTCGGCCGCGTCCATCAGATCCGGGACGTCTCCGCGGTGCCCGAGAAACCGCACCGCCTCATCCAGGCTGGCGGCTTTTGCCCTCAATTGATCCCCCAACTCCCCATCACCGGCAAGAATGAACCGGGCCTTGGGAAAGCGCTCCAGAACTCTCGGGACTGACGCCAGGAGCACGTCGTGGCCCTTCCCGGGACGGAGGACGGCGGGCACGAGGATCAGAACGTCGGACCCGGTAAACCCGAGGGATGCCCGAACGAGAGATCTGGGCCCCCCATTCGGATGGGGATCGAATTGTTCGAGGCAGATTCCGTTAGTGATTACCCTGACCTTTCCGGTCTCGAGGGAAGCCAGGGCCGTGAGGCGGTTTGCCGCCGCATGGGAAACCCCCACCAAGCCATCAGCTCTCCTCAGCGCCCCCAGAGCCAAGCGGGCCCGCCACCGCTGCCTCCAGGTGTCGCCGGGCTCCTCGAGGACATGCCTTGTGACGATCAGGCGGAAACCCGTGAATCGTCGGGCCCAGGAGCCCATGATGGCAGCGTCCTGCCCATGGGCGTGGACCAGGTCGAAACCCTTGCTCCTTACAAGGGTGACAAAACGGAATACGGCTCCAGGATCGAAAAGGCGGCGCGCCCCGAGGTCGTACCGGACCACCCCGCTCCCAGAGAGTTCCCCGGCCAATGCGCCGTCGTTACGGCTCGTGAGGGTACAGACCGGTATGTGTCGCCGACTCTCGGCAAGAGAGCGTAGAAAACCCACCGTCACCTGCTCCGCTCCCCCCGGGGCCAGGCTGCTCAGCAGGACTAAAGGCCGCATCTCGAGAAGACCGATGAAGAGAGGTCCAAAAGGCCCCGACACTCGAGCCAGAGTTCTCCCTCATTGCCTCCGGTGGTTGACGCTTTGGTCAGGAGGTAATCACGGAATAGCGGCTCCAGAGTCCCGGGTTCGACGGAGAGTCCTGCGCAATAACGCGCGAAATACCCTTCAACTGCATGGGAGACTGGGGTTCGTTCCAGGAACCCCAACCGGAATGCCTCGGGGAGTGGCAGGCGGCCGTACCTACGCCAGGGGTAGTTCTGAGCGTACGTGATGGGAAAGTGGAACAGATCGTGGTGAGCAGGGCCCTGAGGATCAAAAGCCTCCCAGTCCACCACGACGGTTGCCGGGAACCGGCCGGGCTCCCGTGCCGGCGCCAGCAGGAGGTTCCGAGCCCAGTAGTCTCCGTGGGATGGACCGACTCCAGCAGAAGCGGTGGTGCCCAAGGTCTGGTGGAACTTCACCAACCAATCCGATGCGGAATCCAGATGAGGTCTCACCCGACGCCCTGGGAGAAAGCGATTCTGTTGGTCCCAATAGGCGGAGCGGCCGGTCAGATGGGAGAGGACGAGGATCTCCGCCTTCGGGGTCTCTTTGTAGGCCAGGGCTGCAGGGACCGAGAGTGCCATGGGCGAGTCGCCAAGTCGTGACCGGACCCAATCCAGAGCGTTCCGTTCAGCTCGTAGGGAGGTCCCGCTCCCCGCCGGGTTTCGTAGCTTCACGACCGCCGCAGGCCGATTCTCACCTTGGCAAAAGGGGAAGACCAAGACTCGGTCCCTTCCCCCCTCATCGTAATCCTGAAGGAGGATGGAACGGCGAAGCGGGAAGTCGTCTAATCCCGATCCTCTGAGGAGATCAGGGTGGGCAAGGAACTCACGCAACAAGGCAAGGGCCGGAGTCCAGCTTGCGGCTCGATCCGACTCGGATGGGGACCCTTTCGCGTGTAGACGTTGAACCCCCGATGAAATCCACCATTCCTCGTTTCTTCTGGACGGAATCCTCACCCATCCGAGCCTTACCGAATCCACGATTGACCGAAAGAGACGCTCTCGGAGGCCGTGAGATACGAAGAGGTGGTCAAGGAAATAGCGCGCAATCTCCCGCTCCCTCCAGGGCAGGAGGTAACGGTCCACCGCGAGGAACGCCGCCTTGCGAGGAGACATGGTCTCAATGGCACCAATCATGGCACGGCTCCCAAACCGGGGGCGGGAGCGTCCTTGGCGTTCACCAGGTTGGTGCGCCGGCCAAGGACTTCTCTGAGCCTTTGGAAAGTGTCCGGCGCGATCTGGCGCACCGAAAGCAGATAGACCACCATCCCGAGCCCCGTGCCGCATGCGAGGTCGGCGGCGTGGGGTAGCCCGCCGGCAGCTTGATTCCAGAGCAAGAGGAAGAGGAGGAGGGGGATGCACGCTGAAATACTCGGGCCGAGGGCCCTGGCGATCGCCCGCGCCGGAAGCTGGAGGAGGCGACACACCACCATCAGGTTTACTCCCGTACTCAGGACGGTCACGGTCGTGAGGGCCACCGCCACGGACATGGCGCTCCCCCGGGCGGCGACCAACAGTGCAGGAACCAATACCATGGCCCTTGCTGAACCCAGGAAGGCGAGGACTCCGGGTCTTCCCGTGGCCTTGAGCAAGTCTCCCGCATAGGACCCGAGCGCCCGGACTCCCGTGTAGACTGCGATGGCTCTGAGGATGGGTACCGATTCCACCCACTGCTCACCAAAAACCGTTAGCACCACGGGGTCGGCAAGCATCACGAGACCGAGAGTGGCGGGAAGTATGAGGAGGGAGAGATACCGGAGGGCCGGTAGATAAAGCTCCCTTAACGGCCCGCCCTCATCC